>JBFEXG010000364.1:0-2012 GCA_041546005.1 Paracoccaceae bacterium | reverse complement strand
TCATGCTGCCCCTCTGGTCGTCTTATCTGGTCAAGGTCTATGCGTGGAAGCTGATCCTCGCCAAGGAAGGCATCATCACTTGGGCCGCCGATAGCGTAGGCCTCGGCTTCCTGCTCGACGCCGTTCTGGCGCTGCCGGGGGTCGGGGGCAACTCGCTCTCGACCTCGTTCATCGGCACATGGCTCGTCTTCGTCTATGTCTGGCTGCCTTACATGATCCTGCCGATGCAGGCCTCGCTCGAGCGTGTGCCGGTCTCGATGCTCGAGGCCTCGTCCGACCTCGGCGCCACACGCGGCCAGACCTTCCGCACCGTGATCCTGCCGCTCGCCATGCCGGGCGTGATCGCAGGCTCGATCTTTACCTTCTCGCTGACTATGGGGGATTACATCATCCCCCAGATCGTCGGCACCTCGGCCCGCTTCATCGGTCAGGCTGTCTATCAGCTTCAGGGCACCGCCGGGAACATCCCGCTCGCCGCCGCCTTCGCGGTCGTGCCGATTATCATCATGCTGGTCTATCTGTCGCTCGCCAAGAGAGGAGGGGCCTTCGATGCACTCTGACGCCCGCCCTTCCAAAGGCCTGACAATCGCGGCCATTGGCGGCCTGCTGTTCCTGCACCTGCCGATCCTTCTGATCTTTCTCTATGCCTTCACGACCGAGGACCGCACCTATCAGTTCCCGCCACCGGGCCTCACGACCAAATGGTTTGCGGTCGCGTGGAACCGCGCCGATATCTGGCCGCCGCTCTATCTTTCGCTCAAGGTCGCGGCGATCTCGACCGTGATGGCCATGATCCTCGGCACGCTCGTCGCCGCCGCCATGGCCCGCTCGCGGTTCTTCGGGCGCGAGCAGATCGCGCTTCTGATCATCCTGCCCATCGCCCTTCC
Organism: Paracoccaceae bacterium; assembly: GCA_041546005.1. Taxonomy (GTDB): domain Bacteria; phylum Pseudomonadota; class Alphaproteobacteria; order Rhodobacterales; family Rhodobacteraceae; genus RFZI01. Next base: position 1,125 of record JBFEXG010000364.1, on the reverse strand, counting down.
GGGCGTCATCACCGGTATGTCGCTGCGCTCGGCCTTCGCGATCATGGATATTCCCTTCTCGACGCTCACCATCGTCATGGGCCACGCGACCTTCTGTATCGTGATCGTCTATAACAACGCCGTCGCCCGCTTCCGCCGCCTCTCGGGCGCGGTGATGGAGGCCTCGGCCGATCTTGGCGCCAACGGTTTCCAGAGCTTCCGCTATGTTCTTTTGCCCAACCTCGGCTCGGCGCTTCTGGCGGGCGGTATGCTGGCCTTTGCACTTTCGTTCGATGAGGTGATCGTGACCACCTTCACCGCCGGTCAGCAGTCGACCCTGCCCATTTGGATGCTCAACGAGCTTGTCCGTCCGCGTCAGCGGCCCGTGACCAACGTGGTGGCGATCGTTGTCTTCGTCACCACCTTCTTCCCCATTCTTATCGCCTACTACCTCACGCGCGGCGGCTCTGAGACCGCTGGCGGTGGGAAATGATCCAAGGGAGTAACCCCATGAAAATCGATACCAACCTTCTGATTGGCAACAGCTTCGAAGCAGGCCAAGATGCCGCCGAGCAGGTGTTTAACCCGCGCACCGGCGAGGTGATCCTCGACATCCCCGAAGCCTCGACCGCGCAGGTCGACCGCGCCGTGGCCGCCGCCCGCAAGGCCTTTGCCACCTGGTCGCGCACCACCCCCGGCGAACGCGCCGCCGCCCTGCTGCGGATCGCGGATCGTGTGGAGGCCGAGGCCGATGGCTTCGCTGCGCTTGAGGCGCTCAACTGCGGCAAGCCGATCAACGCCGCCCGCGGCGACGAGATTCCCGCCATTGTCGATTGTTACCGCTTCTTTGCGGGCGCGGTGCGGACTCAGCACGGCATGGTCGCCGGTGAATACCTCGAAGGCTTCACCTCGATGATCCGCCGCGATCCGATCGGCGTCGTGGCCTCCATCGCGCCGTGGAACTATCCCCTGATGATGATGGCGTGGAAGCTTGCCCCCGCCATCGCGGGCGGCAACACGGTCGTCTTCAAGCCTTCTGAACAGACCCCCTTCACGGCGCTCAAGATGGCGAAAATCCTTGCCGAAGAGTTGCCCGAAGGGGTGGTGAACGTCATCACCGGCCGCGGCCATTCGGTCGGCAACTAT
>JBFEXG010000269.1:0-3475 GCA_041546005.1 Paracoccaceae bacterium | reverse complement strand
TTCTGTTTTTCAGGGGTGCGTCAGATGCTTCTGTTCAACACCCCAATCAACCGCCTGCATCTCGCGCAAACGGCTCGCGGTGCGTTCGAATTCAAAGGTGCCTTCGCCCTCGACATAGAGCATTTCCGGCTCGGCCGCGGCGGAACAGATGAGCCGAACCCGCGCCTCGTAGAGTGCGTCGATGAGGGTCACGAAGCGGCGGGCCTCGTTGAAATTCTGGCGCGACAGGCGGGGGATATCTTCAAGGATCAGAACCCGGGTCGCATCCGCCAGCGCGAGATAGTCGGCAGCACCGAGAGGCCTGCCACACAGATCGAAGAAGCTCGCCCGCGCGACGCCGTTGCGAAAGCCGGGAATTTCCACATCACGACCGTTGACGCGCAGCATGAGCGGCCTTGCTTCGTCGCCCGCGAAATCCCGCCAAATCGCTTGGATCGCGTCGCGGGCGGTGGCGTTGTTGGGGGTGAAATAGGTTCTTTCTCCCTCAAGCCGCCCCTGCCGATAGTCGGTCTGGCTGGCAAGCTCATGGACGACCAACCGCTCTTTCAGCATCGCGATAAACGGCAGGAAAAGCTGGCGGTTAAGGCCGTTCTTGTAGAGATCATCCGGATGCCGGTTCGAGGTTGTCACCACCGTCACGCCCGCAGCGAAGAGCTTTTCAAAGAGCCGTCCGACGATCATCGCGTCGGCAATATCGCTGATCTGCATCTCGTCGAAAGCAAGAAGCCTGACCTCTTTCGCCAAAGCCTCGGCCACCGGCGCGATGGCGTCGTCCACGCCCCGCGCCCGCGCCTTGCCCATTTCGGCATGGACCCATTGCATGAAGGCGTGAAAGTGCTCGCGCTTTTTGGGCGCCTCAACCTCGGCATAGAGCAGGTCCATCAGCATCGACTTGCCGCGCCCGACCCCGCCCCAAAGGTAGAGGCCTAAAACCGGCTCAGGCGCTTTGGCAAACCAGCCGCGTTTGACGGGATGGGATAGACCTTCGCGCACCCGCTCAAGCTCGGGCAAGGCGGCCAGCTGTGCGGGATCAGCGGTGATCCGCCCTGCGTCGATGCCTGCCTGATACGCCTCTTGAATGGTCATGCCCCGACATAGCCAGAGGTCGGTCGCTTGGGAATACCCTGCCCTTGCGTAAATTGATTTGACGGAAGGCAGGAAAGTGTGAAGCTGGAGCCATGCAAAAATCAGCGCCGCTCTTCACTCCAGTCCTGATTGTCGGCTCGATCATCGTGATGACCGGCTTTGCGATCCGAGCGTCGTTCGGGGTTTTCCAAATTCCGATCGCCGAAGAGTTCGGCTGGCTTCGCGCCGATTTCTCGCTCGCCATCGCGATCCAAAACCTATTTTGGGGCATCGGCCAGCCGATCTTTGGCGCGATTGCCGAGAAGATCGGGGATCGCAAGGCGATCATCCTCGGGGCGCTTTTCTATGCGGCGGGCCTCTTGCTGTCTGCCGGGGCGACGACGCCCATCGCGCACCAATTCTACGAAACCCTCGTCGGCTTTGGTGTGGCTGGCACCGGCTTTGGCGTTGTCCTCGCCGTTGTTGGCCGCGCCAGCTCGGCCGAGAACCGCTCGATGAGCCTTGCCATCGCCACTGCTGCCGGTTCCGCCGGCCAGATGATCGGCGCGCCTGTGGCCGAGATCCTTCTGGGCTATATGACCTGGCAGATGGTTTTCGTGACCTTCGCCGCGGCGATCCTTGCTGTGCTCATGCTCCTGCCTTTGATGCGCGCGCCGCAGACGGCGACCAAGGCCGAGCTTGAAGAGACGATGGGCCAAATCCTTGTCCGCGCCTTCAAAGATCCGTCCTATTCGATGATCTTCTTCGGCTTCTTCTCCTGCGGCTATCAGCTGGCCTTTGTGACCGCGCATTTCCCGGCCTTCGTCACCGAAATGTGCGGTCCGATTGGCGAGGCAGGGATTCTTTCGAGCCTTGGCATAACCACCACATCGGCCCTTGGCGCGGTGTCGATCTCGCTCATCGGTTTTGCCAATATCGCAGGCACCATCGCAGCAGGTTGGGCCGGCAAACGCTTCACCAAGAAATACCTGCTCGCGGGCATCTACCTTGGCCGGACGCTCGTCGCCGCTTGGTTTATCATGACGCCGATGACGCCGACGACCGTGATCCTCTTCTCGCTTCTCATGGGCTCGCTCTGGCTTGCCACCGTGCCGCTCACCAGCGGCCTCGTCGCCCATATCTATGGCCTGCGCTATATGGGGACGCTCTACGGCATCGTCTTCTTCAGCCACCAGCTTGGCAGCTTCCTCGGCGTCTGGCTGGGCGGCAAGCTTTACGACATCTACGGCACCTACACCTACGTCTGGTGGGTGGGCGTCGGCGTGGGCCTCTTCTCGGCAATCATCCACTTGCCGATCCGCGAGAAACGAGCCGAGCTAAAGGCGGCCTGATCTCAGGCCGCTTTCGTTTCCTTCACGAATTCTTCGAACGCTGCGACGACCTTGTCGGAATGGGTGTAAGGCAGGCCGTGGCCTGCGTCTTCAATGAGTTCATGCCGCGCCGTGGGGTTCCATTCGGTCAGGACGGCAGCTGTCGCCGGCGGGATGACGTCGTCCTGCCCGCCCCAGATAGCAAGGAAGGGTATGCCCGCCTTGTGGATGGCTCGGTTGGGGGCCTCGTTGTTGCCGAGGAACATATCGCGACTCATCGCCGAGGAAACGGCATAGCGGAAACCACGCCGTTCTAGCTGATCAAGCTGAATCTCGTGAATTCCCGGCACGTCAACCTTCTCGCCCATACTCGAGCGAATCCCGATCTCAAGGATTCTGGAACCGCGCACGGCATAGCTCCAGTCGGCCAACAGAGGGTGGGTAGCGATAAATCTCGTCACTTTTCCGAACGGGACACCCTTCCAATAGCCGCCAGGAACCAGAAGCGCGATCCGCTCAACCCTTTCTAGGTGGCGGCTCGTGTATTCGGGAACGATCAGCCCGCCCATCGAATAACCGAAGAAGCTGATCCTGCCCGTCACACCTTGATCCTCGAGCAGGTCTTCCAGCTGCCGCACGAGGAAATCGCGGGTCTGGGGGCCACTGCTGTCGCTCGAATAACCACGCCCATAGATATCGTAGATCAGCACGCGATAGCCCTTGGCGGCGAGCTTTTGCGCCACGGCAAGATAGGCGTCGCTCGGCGTTGTCTGCCCGTGCACGCATACCACCGTCGGCCCGCCCTCCGGCCCGAACCAGCGATAGTGGGTGATGCCTTGGGAAAGTTTGGCGAGCTTGCCGGGGGCTTTGGATTGATCGACCGGCTTGCGAAAGCGTTCTCGGATAAACGGAGCGGCGATGGCCGCGGCAACGATCAGGACGGCAATTGAGAGGTATTCCATAGGTCAAGCAGTCTTCTTCTTCCAAACGTCCATGATGTACCGGCAGGTCATCAAATCCAGATGCGCGCCCCCGCCGTTCTTGAAGAGGGTGATCTCGTCGTCGGAGCGGCGGACGAA
>JBFEXG010000208.1:0-4504 GCA_041546005.1 Paracoccaceae bacterium | reverse complement strand
GGTCGACTGGTGGTTGGTCAGGCCCTTGGCCATGTTGCCCGGCCAGTAACCGCCCGATTTCACGCCCAGCGATTTGCCCGCCTTGTCGAAGCCCGACTTGAAGCCATAAAGCGCGTCCGCATAGCCCAGCGCCTCGCGGATCACCGGAAAGTTGCGCGCATCGCCCCGCGCCATGGCCGCGAACACATCGCGCACCGCCACGAAGGCATCGGCGCGGCTCACCACCTCTTCACAGGTCTTTTCCGAGACGATCAGCAATCCGTCTGACATTGGGTCTTCCTTTCAAGTTGTTTGGCGCGACCGGCAACAGGCAACCAGACGCGCCGACTTTGGCCTTGGCCAGAGATCAGTAAGCTTTGCCGCGGGCCGAGACCGGCCAGACAGTCTCGACCTTGCCATTACGCACGCCCACATACCAGTCGTGCACGTTGGCTGTCGGGTCGCAATGACCCGGTACAAGCTTGATTTTCTCACCGATTTTCAGGACCCCATGCGGATCTTCGATTACGCCATGCTCATCTGAGCATTTGATGTATTTCACATCGGTGCGCCCGTAGATGACCGGCAAGCCTGAGTCGATCGACTGTGCCTTGAGGCCCGCGTCACAAATCGCCTTGTCGGCCTTGGTGTGGCTCATCACCTGGGTGAGGATGAAGAAGGTATTCTCCCACTCGCCCTGATCGATGCGCTTGCCGTCCTTATCGAGGATGCGGCCATAGTCGGCATCCATGAAGGCATAAGAGCCGCACTGGAGCTCGTTATAGACGCCCGAGTTGGACTCGAAATAGTAGGAGCCGGTGCCGCCGCCCGAGACGAGTTCCGGCTCGAGGCCGACCGACTTGAGGCCCTGAACCGCGTCTTTCACCATGTCGATGGCGATATCGAGCTTGGCCTTGCGGTCTTCGTATTTGTCCATGTGCTGCATCGCGCCCTGATAGGCTTGGATGCCCGAGAACTTGAGGTTGTCGGCGGCGTCGACGGCACGGGCGATGGCGACAACGTCCTGCGTGGTGTTCACGCCGCAACGGCCAGCGCCGCAGTCGATCTCGACGAAGACCTCAAGCTCGGTCCCGTGCTTCTTGGCAGCCGCCGAGAGGTCGGCCACGTTGTTAAGATCGTCAACGCAGACAATGGTGCGGCAGCCGTACTTCGGCAGCTGCGCGAGACGGTCGATCTTTTGCGGATCGCGCACCTGATTGGAGACAAGGATATCTTTGATGCCGCCACGGGCGAAAACCTCGGCCTCGGAGACCTTCTGGCAGCAGACGCCGATGGCGCCGCCGAGCTTCTCTTGAAGCTTGGCCACATCGACCGACTTGTGCATCTTGCCATGCACGCGGTGGCGCATCCCGTGGTCCTTGGCATAGTCGCCCATCTTCTTGATGTTGCGCTCAAGCGCGTCGAGATCGAGGACAAGGCAGGGCGTCTGGATATCGGCGGCGTCCATGCCCGGCTTGGCGGGGATGTCGAAACCGACGTCATAGTTATCGAAATTGGTGGTCATCTCTCGGTCTCCAATCAAACGTTCCAAGGCAGCTTGTCGAGATCGACATTGCCGCCGGTGATGATGACGCCGATGCGCTGACCGGCGAAAAGCTCTTTGTTTTTGAGGATGGTGGCGAGCGGCACGGCGCTCGAGGGTTCCATCACGATTTTCATCCGCTTCCAGATCAGCTTCATCGCCTCGACGATTTCCTCTTCCGAGGCGGTGAGGATGTCGGTGACGTGGTTCTGGACATAGTGCCAGGTGTTCTCCTTGAGCGGCACCTTGAGGCCATCGGCCACTGTCTCGGGCGCGTCATCGGCGATGATGTAGCCTGCCTTGAAGCTTCGATAGGCGTCGTCGGCCTGCTCGGGCTCGGCGGCATAGATCTTCACCTGCGGCGCAATGGTCGAAAGCGTGAGACAAGTGCCAGAGACCATGCCGCCGCCACCGATGGGGGCGACGACCGAAGTGAGGCCCTCGACCTGTTCCATGAGTTCGCGCGAACAGGTGGCCTGCCCGGTGATCACGCGCAGATCGTTGTAGGGGTGGACAAACTCGGCGCCGGTCTCGGCGACAACCTCGGCAAAGACCGCCTCGCGCGATGAGGTCGAGGGTTCGCATTCGACCACACGGCCCCCATAGCCACGCACGGCATCTTTCTTGGCCTGCGGCGCGGTGCGCGGCATCACGACGGTGCACGGAATGCCCCGACGACCCGCGGCATAGGACAGGCAGGTGCCATGGTTGCCCGAGGAATGGGTCGCCACGCCCTTGGCCGCCTGTTCGTCGGTCAGACCAAAGACAGCGTTCGACGCACCACGGGCCTTGAAGGCCCCTGCCTTCTGGAAGTTCTCGCATTTGAAGAACAACTCGGCGCCCACAAGGCTGTTGATATAGCTCGAGGTCAATACCGGCGTGCGGTGGATATAGGGCGCGATCCGCTCGTGGGCGGCGATCACGTCGTCATAGGTGGGAAAATCGGTCATGGCACCCTCAGGCAGCAGATTTGACAGCATCAGCCCGCGACTTGCGGAAATACTCCTGCGCCGCGGCAACGCCGCTGCCCAGTGTAATCGGATAATCGAGATCGGCCATAGCCATCTCGATCGTGGCAAGGCCCGACAGGACCATGACCTCGGTCAGCATCCCCAGATGGCCGATGCGGAAGGCCTTGCCCTTCATCTCGCCGAGGCCAACGCCGAAGGAGACGCCATAGGCGTGGAAGGCGTGATCGGTCAGCACATCGCTGTTGAAGCCTTCGGGGACATAGATCGCGCTCACCGTGTCGGAATAGAGATCGGGCGACTTGGCGACGAGCTTGAGCCCCCAAGCGGCGACCGCACGGCGCACGCCCTCGGCCAGACGGTGATGGCGGGCATAGACATTCTCGAGCCCCTCTTCGAAGAGCATATCGAGGCTCTCCTTGAGGCCAAAGATCAGCTGCAGCGGCGGGGTATAGGGGAAGCCGCCCGAAGCATTGGACTTCATCATGTCGCGGAAATCAAAGAAGGTCCGCGGCAGCTTGGCCGTTTCCATCGCGGCAAGCGCCTTGGGGCTGACGGCAAGGATCGCCATGCCGGTCATCAGCATAAAGCCCTTCTGCGAACCCGAGACGCAGATATCCACGCCCCACTCGTCCATCTTGAAGGGGACAGAAGCGAGCGAGGAGACCGCATCGACCATCAGAAGCGCGGGGTGGCCCGCGGCATTCATGGCGCGACGGACGGCGCCGATATCGGACAGAACGCCGGTCGCGGTCTCGTTATGCGTAACCATGACCGACTTGATGGCGTGAGTGGTGTCGGCCTTGAGAACCTTTTCGAATTCAGCCGCCGGTGCGCCGGTGCCCCAGTCGCATTCGATGATCTGAACATCGAGGCCGTGGCGCTGGCAGAGGTCGATCCAGCGGTGCGAGAACATGCCATAGCGCGCGATCAAGACCTTGTCGCCCGGCGAGAGCGTGTTGGAGACAGCCGCTTCCCAACCACCGGTGCCCGACGAGGGGAAGGTGATGATCTGGCCGTCCTTGGTGCCGAAGACCTTCTTCGACAATTCAAGCACGGGGCGCAGCGTCTCGACGAAATCCGGGGCGCGGTGATCACGGGTCTGCATCATCATCGCACGGCGCAGGCGATCGGGGATATTGGTCGGGCCGGGGATGAAAACCGGATTCTGATCGGACATGGGGGCGGTCTCCTAGCGTGAGTGGTGAGGCATCATCACCCCTCTCCTTCCTTATTGCAATTTTTTCAAAAACATTTTTCAAAACTACAAAAACTAATCTAATATTATGTTGTACAACAATTTTTACGTTTTCATCGCCTACGGTATACATTGGTATTGAAAATATTTTTCATCGAATTACCGTAGCCCTACCGCAAGAAGAGGTTTTTGATGCAAACCCGCAGCCGTGGCCGCCCGAAATCGGCCTTCACCGAATCCACCACCTCGACCATGCAAGCGCTCGACCGCGCGCTGGCGGTTCTGACCCATCTGGCGCAGTCCGAAGGGGCGACACTCAGCGATATATCCGCCGCTCTCGATATCCCTGCCCCAACGACCCATCGTATTCTCACCACCCTTCAGGGCCGCGGCTATGCGGCGATGAACGAGGCCAACCAGACATGGACGGTCGGGATCGAGGCTTATCGGACCGGCGCGAGCTATCTCAAGCGCACCAACCTTCTCGATGTCTCACGCCCCGTCATGCGGCGGCTCATGGAGATGACGGGCGAAACCGCCAACCTCGCGGTTCAGGACGGGACCGAGGTGGTCTTTGTCGGCCAGGTCGAGACGCTCAACCCTATCCGCGCCTTCTTCAACCCCGGCACCCGTACGGCAATGCATGCCTCCGGCACCGGCAAGGCGATCCTCGCCTCGCTGGATCCGTCTCGCCTGAGGACTGTTCTCGGACGAGCCGAGCTGACGCCTTTCACGGACCGCACGCTTTCCAGCGCCGCCGCTCTCCAAGCCGACCTTGATCTCACACGCGAGCGTGGGTGGTCTTTCGACAGAGAG
>JBFEXG010000296.1:0-3018 GCA_041546005.1 Paracoccaceae bacterium | reverse complement strand
TCCATCACCGAGGTCTCGGCCATATCGGTATCGTAAAGGCGGCAGAGGAGCGAATATTCGTTTTGAACGGTGGCAACGCGCGGCGCGCCAATTTGCTCGGCCAGCGAAATCCAATGCAGCGTGCCCCAGGCGCCTTCGTTCGACAGACCAAAGGCCCGCACCTTGCCCGCCTTCACGAGATCGGCCATCGCCTCGAGCACCTCGACCATATGCTCGACAACCTCGGCCCGCCGCTTGCCGCGCGGGTCGTAGTGCCAGTTCTGGCGGAACATATAGGAGCCGCGCATGGGCCAGTGCAGCTGGTAGACGTCGATCACATCGGTCTGGAGGCGCTTGAGCGAGGCGTCCACCGCCTCGCGGACGATCTTGCCGTCATAACCGCGCCCGTCGCGGACTTGCTGTGTGTCGCCCGAAACCTTGGTGGCAATCACCGTCTCGGCGCGGCGGCCCGTCTTGGCGATCCAATTGCCGATCACCTCTTCCGACAGCCCCACGGTTTCCTTTCGGACCGGGTTGACCGGATACATCTCGGCGGTGTCGATGAAATTGATACCTGACTCAAGGCTCATGTCGATCTGACGATGGGCATCGGCCTCGGGCGTTTGGTTGCCAAAGGTCATCGTGCCAAGGCACAGGTCGGGCACCCGGATGTCGGTCCGGCCAAGGGTGAGGGTCTTCATGTCGGGGATTTCCTTTGTCTTTGGCGCCCCTCAGGGCGCGGTCGCCGGCCAAGATGCGCATTGGCCGGCGACATGGTCAAGCCAGCTTAGGGCCGGATTAGAACCCAGTCGTCCCGAACAAGTTCCGTGGCGCGAAGAATGCCACCCGGGACCACTCGGACGCCTTCGATCAACTGGATCTCGATGCCTTCCTTTTTCGACATATTCTGGATCGTGTTGCCACAGGCCGAGAAGGTGAGGTTCGGAATGCTGCTTGAGAATGCAGCGACCCGCTCAGCTTCCGTCGACGTGTCTGCACGGAACAGATGCAGGCCGGCATTCCAGGCAACGATCTCGATCTCATACTCATTTCCTGCTTCAAGCATCGCCGCTGAGAAATTCGAGGCGTTGTTCAAAACCTTGGTGAATGTGCCCGGATCATTGTCACTCACCTGCAAGACGAGACGCCAGACATCGTCATCGCTCGCCGCGGCAGGCGTGCCCACAAGAGCTACCACAAAGGCAAATGCCATTAGAATCTTGTTGATGATCTTCAATTTAGTTCTCCCTGATTTTTGGTGTTATTCAGTTCGATCATGTTATGCGATTAAGTCGATATGACAATTTTTTTCTGCACTTCTTTCCCGACCCCTCCTGACGCAAACGGCCAACTTCGCAGAGTCTTGTCCCGCTAATGAGGTGTCATGCGGATCATCCTGGCCTTCGCCTCTCTCTTTCTCTCGGTCGTCCTCCTGCAGATCTCGTCCGGCGCGGTCGGCCCGCTTGATGCGCTGACGGGCCTTGCGTCGGGCTTTTCCAAACCCGAGGTGGGCTTTCTTGGCTCGGCGCATTTCTTTGGTTTCTTCATCGGTTGCTGGTGGGCGCCGCGCCTCCTGGGGGATGTGGGCCACGCGCGATCCTATTCGATCTTTACCGCGATGGGCGCGATCAGCCTTGCGGCGCATATTACAGTGACAGATCCCGACTGGTGGGCCGCCTTCCGTGTCCTTCAGGGCGTCTGTGTTGCGGGCTGCTACACGGTGATCGAGTCGTGGCTGCAAGCGAAAGTAACCAACGAGACCCGCGGGCGGACGATGGGCGTCTACCGTATCCTCGACGTGGGCGCTTCGCTGATCGCCCAGGGCATGATCGGCTATCTGGCCGACCTTGAGACCTATCTCGCCTACAACCTTCTGACGATGATCTGCTGTGCCTCGCTTCTGCCGATGGCGATCAGCCGCGCCGAACAGCCGATCACCCCGACCGCCACACGCCTTCGGCCTTCTATCGCCTGGGCCCGGTCACCACTTGCAACTGCTGGGGTCATTGTCGCCGCCCTTTCGGCCGCCTCCTTCCGCATGGTCGGGCCTATCTACGGGCAAGAGGTTGGCCTGACCGCCGACCAGATCGGCATCTTTCTGGCCAGCTTTGTCGCAGGCGGGGCGATTGCCCAGTATCCGGTTGGCTGGCTTGCCGACAAGTTCGACCGGCGCTGGGTCTTGATCTGGCTTTCAGTCGCGGCCGTCGCGGCCTGCGGCCTGACCGTTCTGATCGCGGGGAATGGCACCACCGCGATCCTGACCTCTGCCGCGATCTTTGGCTTCACCACATTCCCGATCTATTCGGTGGCCTCGGCCCATGCCCATGATTTCGCCACCTCCGAAGAGCGGGTCGAGCTTTCGGCAGCGCTAATGTTCTTCTATGCCGTCGGTGCCATCGGCGCTCCCTACACCGCCTCGGCGCTGATCGAGGTCTTTGGACCGGGCGCTCTTTTCGCGCTCATCTCGTGCGGCCACATAGGCTTGGTGATATTCGGCCTGATCCGGATGCGGGCCCGCCCAACCAGAGCCAGCAAGACCCCGTACGTCTACGCTCCGCGCACCTCGTTCCTCATCGGGCGCCTCTTGGGCCGCAGCCGCGATACCCGGCGCTAGAACCCGAAGGCCACGCCCATTCGCAACGAGGTCACGTCCGGGCCATAGTCGGGCACGCGGTCGACGATCATCTCGAAACGCAGCGATGTGGCGTCCGAGAGGCCATAGTCCGCACCGATGCCAAGGTTGATCCCATCGACAAAGCCGCCTTCAAAGAGATCGAACTGAGACAAGCCCAGACTGCCGAAAAAGCCGAAACTTCCAAGCTCTTGCCGCACCATGCCCCGCAGGCGCGTTGCCTCAAAGGGATCCCCATCGCCAAAACCGCGGGTCAACTCTGCGCCAAAGCTGAGCGCCCCTTCTCCAAAACGCACGCCCGCATAGGCGGCTAGGCCGCTCTGCCCTTCGCCGAAGACGGAGTAATCGTAGGAAATACCGCCATAAAAATTCTGTGCTTGGCCCTGTGCGGGAATGGCGGCAAGGCC
>JBFEXG010000091.1:0-8544 GCA_041546005.1 Paracoccaceae bacterium | reverse complement strand
GCCCTGGTCCCAGAGCGCGGCGATCTCGTCGCCCAGCCCGGCGCGGTATTCCCGCGGCAGGCCGATGCGCCTGCCGCGCAGGTCGCCCTTTAGCGCCGCCTCGAAATCCGGCACCGGAATGTCGGCGCTTGTGGAATCCTTCGGATCATGCCCCGACATGGCCTGCAGCATGATCGCCGCATCGCGCACGTCTTTGGTCATCGGCCCCGCCTGATCGAGAGATGAGGCAAAGGCAACGATGCCCCAACGCGAGCAGCGGCCATAGGTCGGCTTGATGCCGGTGATGCCAACGAAAGCGGCGGGCTGGCGGATCGAGCCGCCGGTATCGGTGCCGGTGGCGCCGAGGCAAAGGTCGGCCGCCACAGCCGAGGCCGAGCCACCCGAGGAGCCGCCGGGGGTCAGATTGCGGTCGTCAACCTTCCAGGGATTAACCACATCGCCATAGCAGGAGGTCTCGTTGCTGCTCCCCATGGCGAACTCGTCCATGTTCAGCTTGCCGAGCATCACCGCGCCATTGGCGAAAAGCTGGGTGGTGACGGTCGATTCATACTCGGGCTTGAAGCCTTCGAGGATGTTCGACGCCGCTTGGCTTGGCACGCCCTTGGTGCAGAAAAGGTCTTTGATGCCGAGCGGGATGCCGTTGAGCGAAGGCGCATCCGCGCCGCGCCGCGCATCGGCTGCCTTGGCCTGTTCGCGGGCGATCTCGGGGGTTTTGTGGACGAAAGCGTTGAGCGCGCCGGCCTCGTCAATGGCCCCAAGGCAAGCCTCGGTCAGTTCGGCCGAGGTCAGCTCGCCCTTGCGCATGGCGTCGCGGGCGGCGGCGATGGTGAGTTTCGTCAGGTCAGACATTATTCCACCACCTTCGGCACGGCGAAAAAGCCCTCGCGGGCGTCGGGGGCATTCTTCAGGACGGCGGCCTGCTGGTTGCCGTCGGTGACAACATCATCGCGACGCTTGAGGCGCATCGGCGTGACCGAAGTCATGGGCTCGACGCCCTCGACATCGACCTCGTTCAGCTGCTCGATGAAACCGAGGATGGCGCTGAACTCGGAGGCGAGCGCGGGCAGCGCCTCGTCCTCAACCTTGATGCGGGCCAGCTTGGCCACCCGCCGCGCGGTATCTACGTCGATCGACATACGTCTCTCCGTCAAATGGGTCGGACCCGCGTTTAGCGCTCCGGCCCCGCTGCTGCAAGCATATGCCGCCGATAAACCTCGATCATCGCGGCCAGCATCACCCCGTTGATGAGGTGCCAAAGGAAATGAGTGCCCGAGGGCCAAATCTCGCAGAGGATCATGTCGAGCGAGCGGACGATGATCGACAGGCTCAGAAGCCCCGCGCAGAAGAAATAGCCTTTGGCCGTGGCCGGTGCCCTGCCCCGCAGAAACAGCCCGTAGCCCACCAAAAGGATCGGCACGGTCCAGTAGAAGCCGGAAACCTCGATGAATGGGATACGGCCGAGGATTGGCAACACCAGCGCAGCGAAAGGAAAGAACCCCAAAGTCGCCAGCGCGGCCTGCCACGCCCTCATGCCCACGACATGGACGTTGGTGGCGAACAAAACGGCCAGAATGAAAACCGCGATGGGCGTTGTGTCGGCAGTCGAGGCCCATACCGTCGCGAATGTGTGGTTGAAGAAGCTTCCAACGCTGATGACGCCGACGAGAACGCTCAGGAGCCGCCCCATCCACAGCCCCTCGGTCCGCCGCCACATGAGGATCGCGGCGATCAGGAAGGCGAGGTTGGTCACGGCATTCAGCGGCTCGGACCAGAAGGTGAAATCGGTCCTCTCGCAATAGTCGTCGAACTGCTGCATCCAATCCATTGCTTGCCCCCTCTTTGCGGTTATCCTTGGAGAAACGCTCTACAGGAGGACGGCATGAAAATCACCTGGCTTGGACACGCGAGTTTCCGCATCGAGATCGAGGATCAGGTCTTGCTGGTCGACCCTTGGCTGAGTGGCAATCCCCTCTTCCCCGAAGAGCGCGAGGGAGAGGCAACCAAGGGCGCCACGGCCATCCTCGTCACTCACGGCCATGGCGACCATGCCTCCGAGGTGCCTGCCCTAGCCGCCGATCTCGGCGTGCCGGTGTGCGGTATCTACGATCTGATGAGCCATTGGGCGGAGAAGCACGGCTCCAATGTGACTGGCTTCAACAAGGGCGGGACGATCCGGCTTGGCACTGTTGCGGTGACGATGGTCAACGCAGTGCATTCCTCGTCCTTGCCGGGGCCGCACGGGCCGGTTTATGCCGGTGCCGAGGCGGGCTTTATGATCGCGGGCGAAGGCCATACGATCTATGTGTCGGGCGACACCGACATCATGGCCGACATGGGCTGGATGGGCGAATACCACAACCCCGATATCGGCATCCTTGCCGCTGGCGGGCATTTCACCATGGATATGAAGCGGGCGGCCTTCGCGGCGAAGAAGTACTTCAACTTTAAAACTGTGATTCCCTGCCACTACCGCACCTTTCCCCTACTCGAACAAAAGGCCGACGCGTTGCGCGCCGGCCTTCCGGGGGTCAATGTGATCGAGCCTGAGGTGCTCGAGCCAATCGTGATCTAGGCGCCATCGTTGCGGAAATCGCGGATGTAGACGAGAAGGACGCCGCCCGCGATCACCGCGACCGTCGCGCATTTCAGAATGAACGCGGCTGAGGCCTCGCCGTTCAACAAACCGCCAATCGCAGATACAAGGTCGCCGGCCAAAACGGCAGCAGCCACCAACATCGCGACAGAGGTGAGCCATTTGCGGATGGCCGAACGGGCCACGCCCGGATCGGCGCGGCGGCGGCGCAACTCGCGGAACGACATCCAGAAATACACCGGCCCGGCAACGATCACCGCTGCAAGAAACTCGCGCATTCCTCGTTGGGCGTTCTCGATCGCGTCGGCCTTGGTGAAGGTGTCATACATATCAATGTCGATCTCACCAAAGGCGAGGTCGATGCTGATGAAAATCATGCCTCCAAGCGCGAAGCTGAACATCAGGAGCGAGCCAAAGATCAGTGCATAAACAAGGAAGTCCCGCGCCGAGACGATCCGGCGCGGACGCGGCACCGGTGGCCGGAATCCGGTATCTGCGTAAGCCTCAAGCGCCTCGCGCACCTCGCCGCCGGACCAGCCCGCGCCCGTCAATTCGGCTTCGATCGCACTCCGACTATGGCCCGCGGCCAAAGCCTCTCTCACGAAATCTGCTAGGTCTTCTCTGTTGGCCATTTTACCTCCCCTTGATCCGGAGACAGCTATCGCCGGCCCTGGAAAAACGACTTCAAGAGCGCCTCTGATTCGCGCTCGCAAAGTCCATCGTAGACCTCTGGCTTGTGGTGACATTGAGCCTGATCAAAGACGCGCGGGCCTTGCTGCACCCCCCCCGACTTGGGATCGGAGGCCCCGAAATAGAGCCGCCCGATCCGGGCAAAGGAAATCGCCGCCGCACACATCGGGCAAGGCTCGAGCGTGACATAGAGATCGTGGCCGACAAGGCGCTCATCCGCCAAAGCCGCGCAAGCAGCACGGATCGCAAGGATTTCTGCGTGCGCGGTGGGATCGTTCATCTCGCGGGTTCGGTTGCCCGCCCGCGCCACGACCTCGCCTGAGGGCGAGACGATCACCGCGCCCACAGGCACCTCGCCGCGCGCGGCGGCGGCGTGAGCCTCTTCAAGGGCGACATCCATGAAAGATTTGAACTCCATGGCCCTTTCTCCCCGCTGGTGGCCGCCCCGGCAAGCCCCTTGCTTCAATCCGCGCCAAAGCGTAGGCGGAAGTCATGACAGAGACAGCCAAACCCGGCGACCGTATCGCCAAAGTCCTCTCCCGCGCGGGCATTGCTTCGCGCCGCGATGCCGAGCGCATGATCGCCGAAGGGCGCGTCAGCGTGAACGGCAAGGTGATCGTGAGCCCCGCGCTCAACGTGACCGAGAAGGACCGGATCGTTGTCGACGGCAAACAGGTCTCCGAGCCGGAACCGGCGCGGCTTTGGCTTTATCACAAGCCCTCGGGCCTTGTGACGACAACCCGCGACGAGAAAGACCGCGCGACCGTTTTTGACAACCTGCCCCCCGATATGCCGCGGGTGATGGCGGTTGGCCGCCTTGACCTCACCTCCGAGGGGCTTCTCCTCCTGACCAACGACGGCGAGTTGAAGCGGAAGCTTGAGCTCCCTTCGACCGGTTGGCTGCGCCGCTATCGCGTGCGGGTCTATGGCCCGATTGGCGATGCCGCGCTCGACAAGCTGCGGGCGGGGATCGAGGTCGACGGTATAAAATACCAGCCGATGATCGTCACCTTCGACCGTGAGCAAGGATCGAATACCTGGTTCACGATCAGCCTGCGTGAGGGCAAGAACCGCGAGATCCGCCGCGCGATGGAGGCGGTGGGTGCCGTGGTGACGCGACTGATCCGTGTCTCTTACGGCCCGTTCCAGTTGGGCAAGCTCAAAGCTGGCGATGTGGAAGAGATCAAGCGCCGGGTTTTGCGCGAGCAGCTCGGCGTTGACGGCACAAGCGAGCAAAAGGCGCGCCTCAAACCCCAGCGGCAGCGCAAACCGACCAGCAAACCAGCGTCGCCCGCGCCGGACACCAAACCGAAGCGGCCGCATCGCGGCTAGGGTTCAAGGCGCGAGCCTTTCAGGAAAAAACCTCAGTCAAACTCTCGCATTTTCCCGCGGGTCTACATATCTTTTAAATGCATTAATGGAGCCGGGCCAATGACGCGTCTGATCCTGTTTCTATTTCTAATCGCTGCGGTCGCCATCGCCTTGTCTGCACTGGCGACGCTCACCAGAGCTGTGGCTGATATTTCTCCAATCGCGAAAGGCGCGCCTATGCCAACCGTTCTGCGGTCTGTTTCTTTCGTCCTCCTCTTGATCCTCATGCTCGGCGTTGCCGCTGGGTGGATCGGAGCCGTCTGATGGCCGAGCGCTATCAGGGTCGTTATAGCCCCGGCGCGGGCAAAGACCCTGGCCTTTCCCATGCCGATAGCCGCCGGGTGGATGCCGCCGGTTTTCGCTCGAATCTGATGTTCGTGCCGCCTGTTCTTGTGGTCCTTGCCCATATCGGCGCAGGACCGGAGCGTCTTGTCACCTCAATCGCTTCTGCTGGCGTCCTGACGCTCGGTGCATGGCTCTTGCGAGAGGGCCTTCGCGCGGAGGCCGCCTATCACGATCGCAAAGTGGCCCGCCGCCCCGCCTTTCCGCGCAAGATCTTTGCCGCTGCCCTCGCCGGTATCGGTATCGGCCTCGCTGCCTCCGCGGGCGGCGTCGAGGTTGTCGGGGCCTCGCTCTACGGCCTGGCCACAGCAGCCTTGCACCTTGCCGCCTTCGGCATTGATCCTCTTGCCGACAAGCGGCTCGAGGGGGTCGACCTTTTTCAGCAGGACCGCGTGGCACGGGTGGTCGACGAGGCCGAGGTTTACCTCGACGCCATGACCGACCACATCGCCGCGCTGAAGGATCGCAAGCTTGATATCCGCGTCGCAGCCTTCGTGGCCTCGGTGCGGCGGCTCATCCGCAAGGTCGAGGAAGACCCCCGCGATCTGACCGGCGCGCGCAAATATCTCAGCGTCTATCTGATCGGCGCTCGCGATGCCTCGGTCAAGTTTGCCGACTTCTACCGCCACAGCCGCGACGAAACGGCCCGGATCGCCTATGAGACCTTGCTCAGTGATCTCGAAAGCCAGTTCGCCGCGCAGACAAGCCATATGCTGCTCGATGACCGGACGGATATGGACATTGAAATCAAGGTGCTGCGCGATCGTTTGCAGCGCGAGGGCGTAAGGTCCGAATAGTTTTAGGGGAGATTTTTCATGTCAGATGATGTTCGCAAGAAGGCACAGGCCGCTTTGGCCGAGGTCGAAAAGGTGACGCAGGCGATCCTGCCCGAGCCGGTGAACGCGCTCGTGCCGCTCGAGACGGCCGACAAAGCAACCGGCGCGGAAATCAAGAAGCGCATGGCCGAGATCGACATGGACAATACCGGCTCGATCGTCGGGTTTGGCTCGCGGGCACAGGCCGGCCTTCAAGAGATCAGCCAGTCAATGCTGCAGGGCGTCCGCAACAAGGACGTCGGCCCCGCCGGCGACAGCCTTCGCGAGATCGTCACCACGATCCGCGGCTTCTCGGTGAGCGAGCTTGACGTGCGCCGCAAGCGCAGCTGGTGGGAGCGCCTCACGGGTAGCGCCGCGCCGATGGCGAAATTCGTCGCGCGATACGAGAATGTGCAGAGCCAGATCGACAAGGTTACCGACGATCTCTTGCGCCACGAGCATACGCTCCTGAAGGATATCGAGAGCCTCGATCAACTCTACGACAAGACCCTCGCCTTCTATGACGAGCTGGCGCTCTATATCGCCGCCGGTGAAGCCAAGCTGGCGGAGCTTGATGGCAAGACCATCCCCGCCAAGGAAGCCAAGGTCGCCAAGGCCAAGGACGACAAGGCGGTCATGGAGGCGCAGGAGCTGCGCGATCTGCGCGCCGCGCGGGATGATCTCGAGCGGCGGGTGCATGATCTGAAACTGACCCGTCAGGTCACGATGCAATCGCTGCCGTCGATCCGCCTCGTGCAGGAGAACGATAAATCGCTCGTCACCAAGATCAACTCGACCCTCGTCAATACGGTTCCCCTTTGGGAAACCCAACTGGCGCAGGCCGTCACCATCCAGCGCAGCGCCGAGGCGGCGGGCGCGGTGCGCGAGGCCAATGATCTGACGAACGACCTTCTTAAATCCAACGCCGAGAACCTGCGCATGGCCAACAAGGCGATCCGTACCGAGATGGAGCGCGGCGTTTTCGATATCGAGGCGATCAAGTCGGCCAATGCCAACCTGATCGAGACGATCAACGAAAGCCTCGCCATTGCAGATGAAGGCAAGCGCAAGCGGGCCGCCGCCGAGGAAGACCTCAAGAAGCTCGAGGCCGACTTGCGCGACACCCTCGCCTCCGCCAAGGCCCGCGCCACGGGCACCGGCGACACAATCGGGACGGCAACGGGCAAATAATGCGGGCTTGGGGGCGCCACAGCAGACCCTTCGCGGCACTGGCGGCAGCGGCCTTCCTCGCCGCCTGCCAGATCACGCCTGCGAGCGCCCCTGTGCCCGAGCCTGAACCCGCCGTATCGGCCGAAAGCGCCGTTCTGGCCGCCTATTACCTGCGCTTGCAAAACCGCCTCTTGGCCCAAGGCCTGATCCGCACCGATGGCGGCGGGCCGGATACGCCCTTCACCGATCAGATGCTCGCCCAGAATTTCGTCCGCATCGCGCTTTTCGACGAATACGTCGCCCACGGCGGCACCCTGCGCGCGCAAGCCACGATCTCGCGCCTGCGCCGCTGGGAACAGCCGATCCGGATGTCGGTCGAGTTCGGCGAAAGCGTCCCCCGCGCCCAGCGCCGAGCGGATTTCGCGGCCATCGAAGGCTATGCCGACCGCCTGTCCGCCCTGACCGGCGTTCCGATCCGGCAAAGCGGCTACAACCCCAACTATGTGGTTCTGGTCCTCAACGAGCTGGACCGGCAGGGCTATGAAGCGCGGCTGCGCGAGCTTCTGCCGGGTATCGACGAAGGTTCGCTCCGTGCGGTTGTCGACTTGCCAAAAGACCAGCTCTGCATCGTCATCGGCACTTTTGGCCCAGATGGCGTGCGCTATGACAAGGCCGTGGCCCTTATTCGCGGCGAGCATCCCGACCTTCTGCGCCTCTCGTGCATTCACGAGGAGCTGGCGCAGGGCATGGGCCTTGCCAACGACAGCCCTCGCGCGCGGCCATCCATCTTCAACGACGACGAAGAGTTTGGCCTTCTGACCACGCAAGACGAGTTGATGCTGCAAATGCTCTACGATCCGCGCCTTCAGCCCGGCATGACCGCCGCCGAAGCCGCCCCGATCGCCCGCATGATCGCCAAGGAACTTATGGCGAACGACACTGATGTTTGAGTGAAAGGATAGTCTGATGGGTATTCTCGATTTTCTGACCGGCGAATTCATCGACGTCATCGAATGGACCGATGACACGCGCGACACGATGGTCTGGCGCTTTGAACGCGAAGGCCACGAGATCAAGTATGGCGCCAAGCTCACCGTGCGCGAGGGGCAGGCGGCGGTCTTTGTCCACGAGGGGCAACTGGCGGACGTGTTCAAGCCCGGGCTCTATATGCTCGAGACCAACAACATGCCGATCCTGACCACGCTCCAGCACTGGGATCACGGCTTCAAATCGCCCTTCAAGTCGGAAATCTATTTCAACAACACCACGAGGTTCTCCGACCTCAAATGGGGAACCAAGAACCCGGTGATCGTGCGCGACCCCGAGTTCGGGCCGACCCGCCTGCGCGCCTTCGGCACCTATACGGTCAAGGTCGGCGATCCGGCCAAGTTCATGACCGAGATCGTCGGCACGGACGGCGAATTCACCATGGACGAGATCAGCTATCAGATCCGCAACATCATCGTGCAGGAGTTCAGCCGCGCGCTTGCGGTCTCGAACATCCCCGTCCTCGACATGGCCGCCAACGCCGCCGACCTCGGCAAGATCGTCGCCAAAGCGATT
>JBFEXG010000173.1:0-5301 GCA_041546005.1 Paracoccaceae bacterium | reverse complement strand
GATCATGGACCGCCTCTCGCCCAAAGCGGGCGATGCGGGCCGCGCCGAGCGCCGCGCCACCATTGCCACCAAGAAATCCACATGGGCCCAGCAGCTTTCCTCGATGGACCACGAGGATGACGATCCCGGCACCACCTGGAATCAGCGCGCCCGTGCTGCCAAGCCCGAATGGATGAGCCCTCGTATGGCTTGGCGAGCGATCCAGTCGGCCCTGCCGAAAGAGGCGATCATCTCCTCCGACATCGGCAACAACTGCGCCATCGGCAACGCCTATCCCTCCTTCGAGGCGGGCCGGAAATACCTCGCCCCCGGCCTCTTCGGCCCCTGCGGCTATGGCCTGCCTTCGGTGGTCGGCGCCAAGATCGCCTGCCCCGATGTGCCGGTCGTCGGCTTCTCGGGCGACGGCGCCTTTGGCATCGCGGTGACGGAACTCACCGCCATCGGCCGCCCCGAATGGCCCGCGATCACCCAGATCGTCTTCCGCAACTACCAATGGGGCGCTGAAAAGCGCAACTCGACCCTCTGGTACGACGACAATTTTGTCGGCACCGAACTTGACACCCAAGTCTCCTATGCCGGCATCGCCAAGGCCTGCGGCCTGCAAGGCGTCGTCGCCCGCACCATGGACGAGCTGACCGAGGCGCTCCGCAAGGCGATCTCCGACCAGATGGAGCACGGCAAGACCACGCTCATCGAAGCGATGATCAACCAAGAACTGGGCGAGCCCTTCCGGCGTGACGCGATGAAAAAGCCTGTCGCCGTCGCTGGGATCAGCGCCGCCGATATGCGCCCGCAAAAGGTATGATCTACCGGCCCCTTTCTTTTGGCCGGAAATACTCCGGGGGGAGCGGGGGGCTGGCCCCCCGCATTTCCCTTGCCCTTTGACCTAACACTGCTCCAGTCGCTCTGGATGGCCATCGCCCTCTTCGGCGCGGCCTATGTGCGCGGCTATTCGGGCTTTGGCATGGCGGCGCTTGTGGTGTCCTCAGCCTCGTTGGTGACAAACCCCCTGCATTTCGTTCCCGTCGTCCTCACCTGCGATATCCTTCTGACAATCGCCCAGGCCCGAGGCATCCGCCCCGATATCGATTGGCGTCGGGTCCTCTTTCTGTTCGCAGGCGCATTTGTCGGTGTTCCGCTCGGCATTTGGGCCCTCGCCGGAATTGGCGTCGATACGGCGCGAGCGGTAATATCAACCTTCATTCTCATCATGTGCGCCATTCTTTGGTCCGGCTGGCATATGCAGCGGCCCGCGACGGCAGCCGCCCATTTCGGCATTGGCGTCGTCTCGGGCCTGACCAACGGCGCCGCGGTAGGTGGCCTTTCGGTCGCTGCCTTCTTTGCCGCCCAACCGATCCGCGCCGCAGCTTTCCGCGCCACGCTGATCGCCTATTTCACCCTGCTTGATCTCTGGACCGTGCCGCTCATGGGCACCGCCGGGATGGTCACGGCCGATACCGTCAAAGCCGTCGCTCTGAGTATGCCCGTCCTGCTCATCGGCCTCTGGTTCGGCTCGCGACACTTCTTCAATGCTGCGCCGGAGAACTTCCGCCGCTTTGCAATCCTGCTTTTGGCAGCACTGTCGCTCCTCGGGCTTTGGAAGGCGCTAGCATGATCCTTGTTCTCAACGCCGGCTCGTCCTCGCTCAAGATCGCCGTTTTCGACGACAAGCTTTCCCCGAAGATGCGAGGCCAGATCAGTGGCATCGGCGGGCTGGGGCGACTGACCCTCGGCGAGGAGTCGAGCGACATCACCTCGGCCGATCACGCACACGCCAACGACCTGATGTTGGCGGCACTTGGCGCCAAAGGCTATTCCCTCTCTGCTTTTCGGGCCGCCGCGCATCGGGTTGTCCACGGCGGCGAGGAGTTGACGCGCGCCTGCCGGATCGACGACGACACCCTCCGCACTATCAAAGGCTGTGCTGCGTTGGCGCCGCTTCACATTCCACCCGCACTCGCAGGAATTGAAACGTTGGCACTGCGCGCGCCGGATCTCTGGCAATCGGCCAGCTTCGACACCGCCTTCCACGCCGGTCAGTCTGATTTGGCCACAACATACGCCCTTCCCGCGTCAATCCGTGCCCGAGGCATCCGCCGTTTCGGCTTTCACGGGTTGAGCTATTCGGGCCTTGTCGAGAGCCTCGACGACCAGCTTCCCTCGCGGCTTCTTGCGCTGCACCTCGGGGCGGGTGTGAGCCTTTGCGCCATCCGCGATGGCATGTCTGTGGCGACCAGTATGGGCTATTCGCCAATCTCGGGCCCGCCCATGGGCACCCGTGTCGGCGATATCGATGCCGCAGCTGTCCTTCGCCTCGTTGCTGAAGACGGGCCTGCCGCCACCGAGGCTCTACTCAACCGACAGAGCGGCCTCCTTGGCCTCTCGGGCATCACAGCAAATATGCATTCCCTTCTGACCGATCCCTCGCCCGCCGCTGCATTCGCAGTTGATCATTTCTGCTACTGGATTGCCCGACAGGCTGGATCGATGATCGCCGCGATGGAAGGCGTCGATGCGATCGCCTTCACCGGCGGGATCGGCGAGAACTCGGTCGAAATTCGGAACAACATCACAGCGCGGTTACGCTGGGCCGGTGATCTTCCGGTTCACGTTGTAAAAGCCGATGAAGAGCGGGTGATCGCCAGCGAGGCCCTCGCGCTTTTGGCCGCAGGCTAGACCATCGCTGCGACGATGTGAGCCGCAGCGATGATGTCTCCGACAGTGGCACCTCGGCTCAGATCACAAACCGGTTTGCGGAACCCTTGCAGGAATGGCCCGATGGCCTGCGCCCCCGCGAGTTCCTGCATCAGCTTATAGGCGATGTTGCCGGCGTCGAGATTGGGGAAGATCAGGACGTTTGCATCGCCGCCCTCGAAGCCCTTCTTTTCGGCAATGGAGGGATTGAGCGCGGCGTCCGCCTGAACCGGCCCCGGAAAGCCCGACAACTCGGCCGCGCGGCGAACAAGCTCCACACTTTCGCCCGCGCCGCTCGATCCGGTCGAGAAGGACAGAAGCGCCACTTTCGGCTCTCCCACGAGCGCGGCAAATGATCGCGCTGAGGCCGTGGCAATGGCGGCAAGCCCCTCGGCATCGGGGGCGACATTGACCGCGCAACCAGCGAACAAGAGCACGCGACCATCCGGCATCGCCATGAGGAAGAAGGAGGAGGGAAGGGTCATACCATCCGCCAAGCCGATCGCCATTCCGGCCGCTTCGATAACACGCCGTGTTGGGCTTCCAGCCCCAGCAATCATTGCGTCTGCGTCGCCTGCGGCGACCATTGCCGCGGCCTGATAGAGCGGCTTGATGAGCAGGCGCCGCGCCATTTTCTCGTTCAAGCCTCGCGCCTCCATGAGCGCCTGGACATGGGAATCCGTGGGCTCCGACAAGCGCATCGGGACAACAGCATTGCCCTTGGCCAGCTCTTCCATCGCCTTTGATATCCGCAAATCAACATATTCTGGAAAAACGATGCGAATTGCTTTGCCACGCGCCTTTTCGGCCATATGGTCTTGGAAAGTCATGCCAGCTCCGGCTCTGCCGATTTGGCTCGACGATGAAGCCGCGACCGGTGCAAGGTCAATGCGAATAACAGGGAAATACCGGGCCAGCCTGCACGGGGTCCGGACGACGGATGGGACCGCTGAATGAGCCTCGACGAGCCGAAGATCGACCTTTCTCCTAAAGTCTCTGACGAGATCCGCAAAACAACTTGTTACATGTGTGCCTGCCGCTGCGGCATCAACGTACACATGAAGGATGGAAAGGTCGCCTACATCGAAGGCAACCGCGATCATCCGGTGAACCGCGGCGTTCTTTGCGCCAAAGGCTCGGCCGGCATTATGCAGGTCAACGCCCCCTCGCGCCTGCGCGCACCGATGAAGCGGGTCGGGCCGCGCGGCTCGGGCGAATTTGAAGAGATCAGCTGGGAGGAGGCGCTGCAGATCGCCACGGATTGGCTCGCGCCGATCCGCGAGACCGCGCCCGAAAAGCTCGCCTTCTTCACCGGCCGCGACCAGTCGCAAAGCTTTACATCGCTTTGGGCGCAATCCTACGGAACGCCCAACTATGCCGCGCATGGCGGCTTCTGCTCGGTCAACATGGCGGCCGGCGGGATCTATACCATGGGCGGCGCCTTCTGGGAGTTTGGCCAGCCCGACTGGGATCACACCAAGATGTTCGTCCTCTTCGGCGTGGCCGAGGATCACGATTCGAACCCGATCAAAATCGGCATCGGCCAGATTAAGAAGCGCGGCGCCAAGGTCGTTGGCGTCAATCCGATCCGCACCGGCTATAACGCCGTGGCCGACGACTGGTATGGCATTACGCCCGGCACCGATGGCCTGCTGATCCTGTCGCTGATCCACTGCCTGATGAAGGCGGGCAAGGTCGATCTCGACTATCTTGCGCAATTCACCAACGCCGCCTGCCTCGTCAACGAAGACCCGGACTCGCCCGAGAACGGCCTTCTGCTGAAAGACAAAGATGGAAAGCCGCAGGTGATCGACCGCCGGACAGGAAAGCGCGCGCCTTGGGATGGCGCGGGCGTTGAGCCGGATCTCTCGGCCAGCTACCGCTACAAGGGCGTGACCTATCGCCCAGTCTTCCACCTGATGGCCGACAAGTATCTCGACGAGGCCTATGCCCCCGAGGTCGTGGCCGAGCGCACCGGCATCTCTGCCGGCCGCATCCGCCAATTGGCCGCCGAGATCGCCAAGACCGCTTTTGAAGAGCCTGTCGTGCTTGATCGCGAATGGACCGACTTCCGCGGCAAGACCCACAAGACGATGGTCGGCCGCCCGGTCTCGTTCCACGCGATGCGCGGCATCTCGGCCCATTCCAACGGCTTCCAGACTGCCCGCGCCTTGCACACGCTGCAAATCCTCATCGGCGCGGTTGAGACGCCGGGCGGGATGCGGTTCAAGCCGCCCTATCCCAAGCCCGCGACCGCTCACCCCAAGCCGCACTGCAAGGTTACACCGGGCAAGCCGCTCGACGGCCCGCACCTCGGCTATCCGCATGGGCCCGCCGATCTGTGCCTGACCGCCGATGGCGCGCCCGCGCGGATCGACAAGGCGTTCAGCTGGGAAAACCCGATGTCGGCCCACGGCCTCATGCACATGGTGATCGCCAATGCGCATGCGGGCGATCCCTACAAGATCGATACGCTCTTCCTCTACATGGCCAACATGGCGTGGAACTCGTCGATGAACACGACCGGCACCATGAACATGCTGACCGACAAAGACGAGAGCGGCGACTATGTGATCCCGCGGATCATCTATTCCGATGCCTATAGCT
>JBFEXG010000342.1:0-2404 GCA_041546005.1 Paracoccaceae bacterium | reverse complement strand
TTGTGGAAATGCCTCATGTGATGGGCCGATTGCTCGGCGCTGCGGCGGCCTTGCCCGATGGGGCAGGCGCGGCGCACGAGGCAACCGCCTTCGAAACAGTCGCGCCCCGCGGCGGTATCGAGATGGCCGTGGCAGGAGGGCACATCGTAGCCCTCGCCGGTGAGGGCGCGTGGAGGGCAGGCGGTTAGGCAGGGCTTGCCCGCACAGCTATCGCAGGGCCGCTGGGCGGCGGGCATATCGACCTTGCCGCGCAGCCGGATCGCGCCGCGCATCGAGGCAAAAAGGCCCGCCTCGGCATGGACAAGGAGCATGACAGGCGAGGCCCAAAACCGGCCAGAGGCCAGCGCCCATGTGTAGAACGGTGCATAGGGCGGGCCGTGGTGGGGAAGGATCGCCTCACCGCCAAGCGCCTGTGCCATTTCGCCTATGACCCGCACACTCCAGCGATCAATGGGATCGGGCTGGCCGTCGGAATATTCGGGCTGCCCTTTCAGATGCGGCCAGAAATCCGGCTCGGCAGGCGAGAGAATGACGATCAAATGATCGTCATCCGGCACCACCCCCGCCACAAAGAGCCCGTTCGGGCTGGCGAGTGTGGTGATGCCGGAGAGATCGGTCATTTATGCTTGGGCTTCACGCGGGGTTCGGTCGAGCGGATGATCGAGCCGGCGCCATGCTCGGTGAAAAGCTCGAGAAGCGCCGCGTTGGGCAAGCGGCCATCGAGGATGACCACGGCGCGCACACCGTCTTCGATCGCTTTCAGCGCCGTTTCGGTCTTGGGGATCATGCCGCCCGAGATGGTGCCATCGGCGATCATTTCCTTGACCTGATCGGGCGTCAGCTGGGTCACGATCTCGCCCGAGGCATCCTTGACGCCGGGCACGTCCGTAAGCAGCAGCAGGCGGTCGGCCTTGAGCGCGCCTGCAATTGCGCCTGCGGCGGTGTCGCCGTTGACGTTGAAGGTCTCGAGCGGGTCCATGCCGGTGGCGACAGGGGCGACAACGGGGATGATCCCGGCGGCGAAGAGATCGCGCAGCACTTGCACGTTCATCTCGATCGGGCGGCCGACAAAGCCCAGTTCCGGATCGTCGGCCTCGCAGACCATCAGATCGTCGTCCTTGCCGGAAAGCCCCACGGCGCGGCCGCCTTCGTCCATGATCGCCTGAACGATGCGCTTGTTGACAAGGCCGGTGAGGACCATCTCGACGACCTCGACCGTGGCCTGATCCGTCACGCGCTTGCCGCGTACAAACTCGGACTTGATACCAAGGCGACCCAGAAGATCGTTGATCATCGGCCCGCCGCCATGGACGACCACCGGATTGACGCCCACTTGCCGCATCAAGACGATATCGCGGGCAAATTCGGCCATGGCCTCTGCATCACCCATGGCGTTGCCGCCGAATTTCACAACGACGATCGCTCCCGAATAACGCTGAAGAAAGGGGAGGGCCTCGGAAAGGGTCCGGGCGGTGGCGATCCAGTCTCGGTTCATGTCTTGTTTCCTCACCCTCTGATCTCCCTGTCTGGGGTTAGTCGATGGTTGCGATAATAGCGCGAAGTGTCTCGATGCCGTCGCTCTTTTCCGAAGAAGTCAGAATGATTTCGGGGAAGGCAGCCGGGTGTTTGGCGAGCGAGGCGCGCGTGATATCGAGTGATTTGGCCAGCTCGGCTTTGCTGACCTTGTCGGTCTTGGTCATCACGACCTGAAAGGTCACGGCGGATTTGTCGAGGAGGCCCATGATCTCTTCATCAACCGCCTTGGCCCCGTGGCGGGCATCGATCAGGACAAACACGCGCCGCAGGGTCGGGCGGCCCGAGAGATAGGATTTGAGAAGCTTCTGCCACTTCTGCACAACCGCCAGCGGCGCATTGGCAAAGCCATAGCCGGGCAGGTCCACAAGGTAATGCGCCTCGCCCACGGTGAAGAAATTGATCTCCTGCGTGCGGCCCGGCGTGTTGGAGGCGCGAGCAAGGCCTTTGCGGCCTGTAAGGGCATTGATCAGGCTCGATTTGCCCACATTCGAGCGCCCCGCAAAGCAGACCTCGATCCGGTCGGCCGGCGGCATCCCCGACATAGCGACAACGCCTTTGAGGAATTCCGTCTGGCCCGCAAACAGCTTGCGTCCGATCTCGCGGGTTTCATCGTCGGGGGCTTCGGCCTCGGGGAAGGTCAGGTTCACTTCAAGATCTCCAGTTCGTCTCCGAGGGCGATATCCCCATCCTGCACAACTTCGGTGTAAATGCCAAAGTTCCGATGCCCCCAGCCCGCATCAAGAGCGCCGAGTGTGTTGGCATCGCGCGCGCCGGTCTGAGGGTTGGCGGCGGTATGGAGGCAACGTTTGACAGGCTCGCGCACCTCGAGGATGGCGGTGCCAACCCGCAAGCGTTTGCCGATCCAGTC
>JBFEXG010000113.1:0-7504 GCA_041546005.1 Paracoccaceae bacterium | reverse complement strand
CGCCGCCTTCCTCGGTCTTTCGGCCTATGCGACGGCTCAGCTTTTGATGTCGGACTATGTCCAGCACTACGGTCTGAGCCGAGTTGTCGGCGACGACGGCAAGCCCGAACCTGTTGGCCCGCAACACAGTTGGGACAGCGCACATTGGTTCACCTCAGGGCTTATGCTCAATGCGCCGCGCCATTCCGACCACCACCTGAACCCGCAAAAACCCTATCCGGCGCTCGAGCTGATCGGCGCCCCACGCCTGCCCTATTCCTTGCCGGTCATGGCAACGCTGGCGCTGATGCCACGCCTCTGGCGGCGCGTCATGGATCCGAGGCTCGCCAACCTAACCCGTTGATTTCGCGCCAATCCGCCCATCGGAGAACTGGATCTCCAGCGCCTTGGCGGCGGCCGCCTCGTCTTTGGTGGTGACAACGCGCCCGTCACCCCGCACGACCGCATAGCCGCGTTTGAGCGTCGCCTCATAGCCGAGCGTTCGCAGAAGCTGATCAAGCCCGCGCAGCTGCGCCGCCCGCTCTCCTTCGCGCCGCGTTGCTTGATCTGAAAGGCGCCGAAGTTGGGTCGTCAGCCGTTCCTGCCCACGCGCGACCAACACTTCCAGATCGCGTGGCCGGAGCCGAGCCGCCCGTTCGGCCAGATGGCGGCGCTCTGCGTCGATCATCCGCCGCAGAAGGCCGGGCCGCAGGCTCCCCGAAACCTCGCTAAGCTTGAGCCTCTTGCCGGCTGTCGCGGCCCGAAGCGCAGCAGGGAGCCGCTCGGCCAGATGATCGAGCCGCTGGCGCGGCGTGGCGAGCAGATCTTCTTGCCGCGGCAAGGCGCGCGCCAGATCATTCAGACGCTGGCGGCGAAGCAAGACAGTCTGTCCCGCGCCATGTAAAAGCCGGGCACCCTGCGCCTCGATCTGCGCCAAAAGCTCGGCGCGGACCGGCACCGCCCGCTCGGCGGCCGCCGTGGGCGTGGGCGCACGATAGTCCGAGGCATAGTCGATCAGCGTTGTGTCGGTCTCGTGACCAACAGCCGAAATCAGCGGTATCTGCGAAGCCGCCGCCGCGCGTACCACGACCTCTTCGTTGAAACCCCAAAGATCCTCGATCGAGCCACCGCCGCGGGCGACGATAATGAGATCAGGCCGCGGCAGCGCCCCGCCCGGCGTCATCCGGTTGAACCCCTCGATGGCGCGCGCCACTTCCGCCGCGCAGGCCTGCCCCTGCACCGCCACCGGCCAAACCAAGACCTTGCGAGGAAACCGATCCCGCAAGCGATGCAGGATATCGCGGATCACAGCGCCCGTGGGCGAGGTTACAACGCCAATGATTTCCGGTAGATAGGGGATCTGCTTCTTCCGCTCAGGCGCGAAAAGCCCCTCGGCCGCCAGCGCCGCCTTGCGCTTTTCCAGCATCGCCATGAGCGCACCGGCACCAGCCGGAACCACATCCTCGACATTCAGCTGATATTTCGACTGCGGCCCATAGCTCGTGATCTTGCCCGTCGCGATCACCTCCATGCCCTCTTCCGGCTGATAGCTGAGCCGCGCAGCCTGCCCCTTCCAACTCACCGCCGCCAGAACGCTGCGGTCGTCCTTCAGATCGAAATAGAGGTGGCCCGTTCGGGCCAGAACCACGCGGCCCACCTCGCCGCGCACCCGCACATGGCCGAACTCGCCCTCGAGCGTCTTATTGATCGCGCCGCTGATCTCGGAGACCGAAAGCTCGGGCGCGTTGCCCACAGGTTCTGGCCGCTCGTCAAAGAGGTCCATTTCGCACCCTTGTTATCCTTGCCCCCTGACCTTAGAACGCCGCCAAGCAGAGGCCAAGCGGGGGACGCGATGAATATCCTCATCCTGGGAAGCGGCGGGCGCGAACACGCGATCGCCTGGGCCGTGAAGCAAAACCCCAAATGCGATCGCCTGATCGTCGCCCCGGGAAATGCCGGGATCGCAGCCATCGCCGAATGTGCAGACATCAACATTCTTGATGGCGATGCGGTGGCCGTCTTCGCCGAGGAAAACACCGTCGATTTTGTCATTATCGGCCCCGAAGCGCCCCTCGCAGCCGGCGTGGCCGACCGTTTGCGCGATGCTGGACTTTCAGTTTTCGGACCTTCCGCCGCCGCGGCGCGGCTCGAAGCCTCGAAATCTTTCACAAAAGAGATATGCGACGCCGCCAAGGCCCCGACAGCCGCCTACGCCCGCTTCACAGAGGCGACAGGCGCCAAATCCTATATCCGCACGCAAGGCGCCCCCATCGTCGTCAAGGCTGACGGCCTCGCTGCGGGCAAGGGTGTGATCGTGGCGATGACCGAAGCGGAAGCGCTCGACGCCATCGACGACATGTTCGGCGGAGAATTCGGCGCAGCAGGCGCCGAGGTCGTGATCGAAGAGTTTATGGAGGGCGAAGAGGGCTCGCTCTTCGTTCTGGTCGACGGCGAGACGGTCGTCCCGATCGGCACCGCCCAGGACCACAAGCGAGTGGGCGATGGCGACACCGGCCCCAACACTGGCGGCATGGGCGCCTATTCGCCCGCCCCCGTGCTCAACGCAGAGGTCGAAAACCGCGCCCTCGATGAAATCGTCCGCCCGACCATGACTGAGATGGCCCGCCGCGGAATGCCCTATCAGGGCGTTCTCTATGTTGGACTGATGATCAAAGACGGCGCTCCGCGCCTCGTCGAATACAACGTCCGCTTTGGTGATCCTGAGTGTCAGGTTCTGATGATGCGCCTTGGCGCTCAGGCCCTCGACCTCATGCTGGCTTGTGCCGAAGGCCGCCTCGCCGACGTCGCACCCAATTGGGCCGACGATCACGCCATTACTGTGGTCATGGCCGCAGAAGGCTATCCCGGAGCCTATCAGAAGGGCAGCGAGATCAAGGGCCTAGACAAGATCGAGGAAACCTCGTCGCAAATCGTCTTCCACGCCGGCACCAGCGCCCAGAACGGCGTAATCCTCGCCACCGGCGGCCGTGTCCTCAATGTCACGGCACGCGGCAAGACCCTCAAAGAAGCCCGCGATCGCGCCTATGCCCTCGTCGATCAGATAGGCTGGCCCGAAGGCTTCTGCCGCCGCGATATCGGCTGGCGTGCTCTTTAGTTCTTTTGGCCTAAAATACTCCGGGGGAGCGCCCGAAGGGCGCGGGGGCAGCGCCCCAAAACGAAAAGCCGCGCCAAAGGCGCGGCTTTTGTTTAAAGCTAAACTATCTGATCAGGCGGCGCGGCCAACCAGAACCGAGTCGATTTCCTTGGCAGCAGCGATTTCGTCATTGCCGGCCACGGCCGCGATCTCGCGGGTAAGACGCTCGAGAGCAGCTTCATAAAGCTGACGCTCCGAATAGCTCTGCTCGCGCTGGTCGTCGGCACGATGCAGATCGCGCACGACCTCGGCGATTGCGATCAGGTCGCCCGAGTTGATCTTCTGTTCATATTCCTGCGCCCGACGCGACCACATGGCCTTCTTGACCTTGGCCTTGCCCTTCAGCGTCTTCATCGCGTGCGCCACAATGTCAGGCGACGAAAGCCCACGCATCCCGATCTCAAGCGCTTTGTTGGTGGGCACGCGCAGGGTCATCTTGTCCTTCTCGAAGGAGATCACAAACAGTTCCAGCTCAAAGCCCGCAACTTCCTGCTTCTCGATCGACACGATCTTGCCAACCCCATGGGCGGGATAGACAACAAACTCGTTCGGGCTGAACTCGGCTTTCTTCTTGGTCATTTCAATCCTTTCGGCGCCTGCACCGGACCGACAAAACAACCGGCGGAGACAAGAGCTTCTCTCCGTCGGATAGGGTCGTCAGGTTTTTCAGGTCAGTTTTCTGGCAACATCGGAGCCAGTATACCATAAAATTGGCCCTCGCGAAAGCGGCGCAGGGAGGCTTTCTGCATCTGCAAAAAGCCCTGTAAATATTGATATCTCAGAGGGTTCGCTTGCGCGCTCCAGCCGAATCACTCGGCCTATCCGCGACTTCAGCCGCCCAGCCCCGGCTTTTCCGAGAAGAGGTCGATCTTGCCCGGCTTGCCGTCCATCTCTTCCGCATTGGGAAGCGGGTCTTTGCGCGTGATGATGACCGGCCACATTTCCGCGTATTTGCGGTTAAACTCGACCCATTTTTCCATGTCCGGCTCGGTATCTGGGCGGATCGCATCGGCCGGGCATTCGGGCTCGCAGACGCCGCAATCGATGCATTCGTCGGGATGGATGACCAACATATTCTCGCCTTCGTAGAAGCAATCCACCGGGCATACCTCGACACAGTCGGTGTATTTGCAGGCGATGCAGGCGTCGTTGACGATATAGGTCATGGGCTGGGGTCCACTTCGGCGTTCGGGCGATTAGCTAGGCCAAGAGGCGCGCTCATTCAAGGTCGAAAGGGCGCATAGACGGATCAAATGCCGCAGCGTTCTGTCGCTCCCTACGGCCCGGGCGGCCTTTGCCGTCAAAGCCGGGGTTGGATGCGGGGCGTGGTTCGGGCTCGGGCGAGAGATCTTCATAGAGGCTTTGCGCCTCGGGCGCTGGTCCGCGCCGGTCGCCGCAGGCCAGAATCTTGACGACCTTTACGTCGCCTTCCTTGGCGAAAGTCAGAACCATTCCCGGACCGACGGGGCGCGCCGGCTTGCTCACCGGCGTTCCATCAACCCGCACCTTGCCGCCGCTCACCACCGAAGCGGCCAGCGTGCGCGTTTTGAAGAATCGCGCATGCCAGAGCCATTTATCAATCCGGATGGAGGGCCGGGAGTCGTCTGTCACTTGGTCTTGAAACCAGCCAATGCCGCGGCGAAAGGATTATCGGGGTCGATCTTCTTTTCGCGCTGCGGGCGGGCTTCAAAAGCCTTCGGCTTTTGCCCACCCTCGGGCTTTTTGCCCTTGTGGCGATCCTTCTTGCCACCCTTGCCGCGCGGGCGCTCGCCGCCTTCTGCGGGCTTGCCCCCCTCGCGGCGCTTGTCGCGCGGCGGGCGGGCGGGGCGTTCACCCCGGGCGGCGCGGCCACCCCAAGTGAAAGTGAAGAAAACCTCGACCTCAGGCGCGGCTTCTGCCTCGGGTGCGGTCTCAGCGGCGTCGGCGGCGACAGCCTCAACCGGCTCAGAGCCTTCGGCCGGCGCCTCGACAACCGGCTTGGCCTTGGGCCGTTCGCCGCGCTCTGCCTTGTAGCCGAGGCCCTGCATCAGATCGGCGAACTGGTCGAGCGTCATGCCGGTGATCGAGAGCATATCAGGGTTGGCCTCAAAGCCGCCCTTGCTGTCTTTGTCGCGCAGCATATCGGCGAGGCGCTCGAGCATATCGATGCGGATCGCGCGGGCGCCGGCAGCGCGATAGCCGGCCATCGCATAGGTGCCGGGGACGAGGCCCTCAACGGTCGGAACGGTCACCAGGCCCGGCGGCGGGGCTTCGGGGAATTCATCCAAACCTTTGGAAAGGCTCCACAAAACAAGGCGCAGGCGGGTCGGCGCGGGCTTCAGCAGAAGCGGCATGAAGATGGTGAACTGGCCAAAGCGGATGCCGTGCTTGCGCAGCGCGCCGCGGGCCTCCTGATCAAGCGCCTTCACATCTTCGGCGACCTCGCCCCGCGGAACGATGCCAAAGCCCTCGCCCAGACGGAAGGCAAAGCCCTTGGCCATGCCGCTTAGCGCTTCATCGCGCTGCAGGGCGATCATCGGCTCGAAGAGAGCAGCCACCTTGCGATCGATGAAATGTTGCAGGCGCCGCTGGACCTTCTGGGCCACCTCATCGCCCGCCTCGTCATCGACGAAAGCGACGGCCACGGGGCGGAGCGCATCGGGGCCAGCAGTCAGCTTACCCACCGCCTCGGTGCCCCACATAAGGCCACCCTGCTCGGTAAAGTCGATCTCGGTATCGGGCGCGTTATAAAAACGGTCCGCGCGCAGATGGAAATGCGGCGCAAGGGCCTGAGCGCTTGCCTGTCTGAGGGTCTTGGCCTCGTCGGGGCTTGCGGCCTTGTCCATCCGGAAGCGGAACCCTTCAAGACGACCGACGAACTCGCCGTCAACCGTCACTTCACCCTTGTCGTTCACGTCGGCCACAAGGCCCTCCTTCTGCTTGAGCCGGCGAAGGAGAACACTCGTCCGCCGGTCCACAAATCTTTGGGTCAGAGCAGCATGAAGCGCGTCTGACAGTCGGTCTTCTACAGCGCGGGTTTCCTCGCGCCAATGGCTTTCGTCGGCCAGCCAGCCACGCCGCTGGGCCACATAGGTCCAGGTCCGGATATAGGCCAGACGCTTTGAGAGGGTGTCAATGTCGCCTTCTGTCCTGTCAATCCTATGAACCTGACGGGCGAACCAATCCTGTGGAACGTGGCCATATTGATGCAGGAAATTGTATATCTCGCGCAATAGAGCGGCGTGTTCGCCCCGGCTAATGCCCCGGAAATCGGGAATCCGGCAGACATTCCAAAGCAGCTCGACCGATTTACCGTCGCTGGCGCGAGCCGCGACCTCGGCGTCCGCTGTAAGCGTGCGGAGCGCGGCAAGATCGTCAGATTCCCGCACGCGGGTGAGCCAGTCGTTGTCGGTTTTCGCCTCGAGGGTCTGCAGAAGGCGGCTGACCGAGCCGAATTGCAGCGCCGAATTGCGCCACTGAAGCTTTTTGACGGGGCGAAACTGGTGGTTTTCGATGGCCTCGATCACGTCTGTATCAAGCTCGGGCGCCTCGCCAGTCACGCCAAATGTGCCGTGGCTCATGTGTCGCCCGGCGCGGCCGGCGATCTGGGCCAGCTCATCGGGCGCAAGGGGGCGCATCCGTTGGCCATCGAACTTGGTCAGTGAGGAAAAGGCAACGTGGCTGACGTCGAGATTGAGGCCCATGCCAATCGCATCGGTGGCAACGAGGAAGTCGACATCACCATTTTGATACATGGCGACCTGCGCGTTGCGCGTTCTGGGGCTGAGAGCGCCCATAACAACCGCCGCGCCGCCCTTGGTGCGGCGCAGGAGCTCGGCAATCGCATATACATTTTCAACAGAAAAGCCGACGATTGCAGTTCTTCCGGGCATTCGGCTTATCTTTTTCGAACCTGAATAGGTCAAAGTCGAAAATCGTTCGCGATGCAGGAACTGCACCCCCGGAACCAGCGCCGCGATAGCGCTGCGCATGGTTTCAGACCCCATGAATAGGGTCTCGTGCAACCCGCGAGAGCGCAAAAGACGGTCGGTAAAGACGTGCCCACGCTCGGGATCGGCGCAAAGCTGGATCTCGTCGACCGCGAGGAAATCGCAGCCCATCCCCTCGGGCATCGCCTCAACCGTGCAGACCCAATATTGCACACGATCCGGCACGATCCGCTCTTCGCCCGTCACTAGCGCGACCACCGACGGCCCGCGCAGCGCAACGATCCGATCATAGACCTCGCGCGCCAAAAGCCGCAGCGGCAGGCCGATGATGCCGGTCCGGTGCGCGAGCATCCGCTCGATGGCGTAATGGGTCTTGCCGGTATTGGTTGGCCCCAGAACGGCGGTTATCCGGGAATATTGGTTCATCATGTGGCCCGGGATT
>JBFEXG010000220.1:0-4194 GCA_041546005.1 Paracoccaceae bacterium | reverse complement strand
GGTAGAGGCCGCAGAGGCGCACGGCCTTTTCGCCCACCACGGTCGCCTCGATCCAGCGGGCCTGTTCGTCGTCGGGATCGCCGGGGAGCCCGCGCACCACGTCTTCAAGCGGGTATTTCGACAAGATCGCCACGCCGTTGAAACCCTTCTGGCCATGGGTCGCAACGTTGTAGCCGCGCTCTTCGAAGATTTCGGCGGGGAAGCTTTCGTCGACCGACTTGATCTCTTGCAGGAGGACCACATCGGGCGACTTCTCGTCGAGCCAGCGCAGGAGCGTTTCGGCGCGGGCCTTGATGCCGTTGATGTTGAAGGTAACGATCTTCATGGGGCTCTCCTTTGCCCCTTTGTGGCGCGG
Source organism: Paracoccaceae bacterium (assembly GCA_041546005.1). Classification (GTDB taxonomy): domain Bacteria; phylum Pseudomonadota; class Alphaproteobacteria; order Rhodobacterales; family Rhodobacteraceae; genus RFZI01. Next base: position 3,839 of record JBFEXG010000220.1, on the reverse strand, counting down.
GGGGCGGTGGCGCGCAAGAGCGGGTCCGCGGCTGCGGCCCCCCGCCTCCGGCGGGAGTATTTCAGGGCCAAAAGAAGTTCTACAGCGAGAAAGAGGTGCCGCAGCCGCAGGACGAGGTGGCGTTGGGGTTTTCGATCGCGAAACGGGCACCGATGAGTTCGTCGGTGAAATCGATGGTGGCGCCGGCGAGGAAGGGCAGGGAGACCGTATCGACAACGACAGTTTCACCCTCGCCCTTGAGGACGAGGTCGTCGTCTCGCGGCTCATCAAGGGTGATCTCATATTGGAAGCCCGAGCAGCCGCCGCCTTCGACCGCGACGCGCAGAGCTTTGCCTTGGGCCGCGGCGCCGATTTCGGCGAGGCGGGCGAAGGCGCGAGATGTCACGGCAGGGGGCAGGTTCATCGGGGCTCTCCTTGGATAGGGAGAATATAGGCAGGGCGCGAGGCGCCCGCAACTCCTCAGGGTCGCGGCGAGGTGATCCGGATGATCCAGCGCACAAGGCCCGGCCAGATGCGCCAGACCCAGAGGTAGAAGGCCATCAGCGGCGGATGGACGGCTTCGGGGCGGGGCCTGTCTATGAGGCGCAGGATCAGGGCTGCGCAGTCGTCAGGCGACAGTGTCCGAAAGGTGCGGGCGATTTTCGGCAGGCGCTCTTCGGTGCCGGGGTTGGAGAGGAAGTAGTCGGACGAGACTTTGCCGAAGGTGATGTGGGAGGACATGACGCCCGAGCCCACGAGGTCTTGCCGCAGGGCTTCGTGAAGCGACCGCAAGGCGCCGCGCGATGCGGCGTAGAGGGCGGAATGCGGCCATGGCTGGTAGGCGGCGGGCGAATTGACATGGATGATCTGGCCCGCGCCCCGGGCCAGCATGCCGGGCAGGAATGCGCGGGTGATGAGAAAGGCGGCAAAGAACGGCGCATCCATCATCGCGCGGGCCTCGGCGGGGGAGGTGTCTTCGAGCCTGTGCCAGCGGCCGGCCCCGGCAGCATTGACGATGACGTCAGGCGTGCGGCCGTCGAGGCTTTCGAGAAGGGCATCGACGGCTTTGGGGTCGGCGGCATCCAGCGGGTGGATAGCGGCCGCACAGTCGGTGGCGAGATCATCGAGATGCGCCGCACGCCGCGCAACCGCCAAGACCTCCCAGCCGCGCGCCCGAAGGGCAAGCACGGTGGCGCGGCCAACGCCGCTCGAGGCTCCGGTCACAAGGGCAAATGGCATGAATCACTCTCCGTTTTGCCCCTCTACCCTGTCCAATTCTGTGGCCGCCTTCTATATGTGACGTCAGGACAGGCAAAAACGGGTGCAAACAACAATGGCGGCCCCCTACGCGACCGATCCGGCCACAGCCCGAGGGCGGCTCTATCCGGAGGAAGAAAGCACGTTCCGCTCGCCCTTCCAACGCGACCGGGACCGGATCATCCATGCCTCGGCGTTCCGGCGGCTGAAGCACAAGACGCAGGTGTTCGTCGAGCACGAGGGCGATTATTTCCGCACGCGGCTCACGCATTCCATCGAGGTGGCCCAAGTGGCGCGGACGGTGGCGGCGGCGCTCGATCTCAATGTCGAGTTGACCGAGGCGGTGGCGCTGGCGCATGACCTCGGCCACACGCCCTTTGGACACACGGGCGAGGATGCGCTCGATGCGCTCATGACGCCCTATGGCGGGTTTGACCACAACGCGCAGGCGCTTCGGATCGTGACGAGCCTCGAGCGGCACTATGCGGAGTGGGACGGGCTCAACCTCACATGGGAGACGCTCGAGGGGATCGCCAAGCACAATGGACCGGTGGCCGAGCCATGGCCCTATGCCTTGGCGGAATACAACGCGCGGCATGATCTGGAGTTGTCGACCCATGCCAGCGCCGAGGCGCAGGTGGCGGCTCTGTCGGACGACATCGCCTATAATAACCATGATCTGCATGATGGCCTGCGGGCCGAGCTCTTTTCGACCGACGAGCTGGCCGAGCTACCGGTGCTCCACGATTGTTTTGCAGAGGTGGACCGCAAGTATCCTGACCTCAATTATTACCGCCGCCGCCACGAGGCGCTGCGGCGGTTCTTCGGTATTCTGGTGGAGGATGTGATCTGCGTGAGCCGCCGGACCTTGGCCGAGCTTGATCCGCGCTCGGTTGCCGAGGTGCGCCATGCGGGGCGGATGATGATCCAGTTCACGCCGGCACTTTGGGAGGATCTCAAGGTGATCCGGGGCTTCCTTTTCAAGCGGATGTATCGCGCGCCGGCAGTGGTCGAGATGCGCAAGCATGTGACGGGTGTGATCAACGATCTTTTCCCGCTGTTCATGGCCAGTCCCGAAGAGCTCCCCAAACAGTGGCGCAAGGATGTGGCCGAGGCGCTGGACGAAACCGCGCTGGCGCGGATCGTGGCGGACTATATCTCGGGGATGACCGACCGCTTCGCCATTCAGGAGCACGCGCGGCTGACCGGATCGGATATCATCGAGCGCACACGCGTGACCTCGATCCTCTAAGGCGTCCCCGTTGACCTTGGCCGCTCCTCTGCTAAAGCAGGGGCGACACCGGAAAGAATGATCAAATGAACCTGTTTGCCGATATTCGCGCCCTTGTGATCGATTGCCTTGATGCCATGGTCGCGGCGGGTGAGCTGCCCTCGGGCCTCGATTTTGCCAACGTCGCCGTCGAGCCGCCGCGCGATGCGGCCCATGGCGATATGGCCACCAACGCCGCGATGGTGCTGGCCAAGCCCGCCGGACAGAACCCGCGCGCGATTGCCGAGGCTCTGGCGGGCCGTCTGAGCGGCGACAGCCGGATCGAGCTTGCCGAGGTGGCTGGTCCCGGGTTTCTCAATCTGCGCCTGTCGGCCTCTCTTTGGCAGAGTGTCGTGCGCCTCGCGATCACGGAGCCGGGCTTTGGCCGCTCGCAGATGGGCAAAGGCGAGAAGGTCAACGTCGAGTTCGTCTCGGCCAATCCCACGGGACCGATGCATGTGGGCCATACCCGCGGCGCGGTCTTTGGCGATGCTCTGGCGGCACTTCTGGATTTCGCGGGCTATGCGGTCACGCGGGAATATTACATCAACGACGGCGGCGGGCAGGTCGATGTGCTGGCGCGGTCGGCCTATGAGCGCTATCGCGAGGCCAATGGCCTCGAGCCGCAGATCGCCGAGGGGCTTTATCCCGGCGATTATCTGATCCCGGTGGGCGCGGCGCTGAAAGAGAAATACGGCGAGAGCCTGATCGACAAACCGGAGGAAGACTGGCTCGCCGATGTGCGCGAGTTTGCCACCGCCGAGATGCTTCAGATGATCCGCGAAGACTTGGCACTTCTGGGTGTGAAGATGGATGTCTATTCCTCGGAAAAGGCGCTCTTTGGCACTGGCAAGATCGAGGCGGCCATTGACGAGCTGCGCAAGCAGGGCCTGATCTACGAGGGCGTGCTCGAGCCGCCGAAGGGCAAGCTGCCCGAGGATTGGGAGCCGCGCGAACAGACGCTCTTCCGCTCGACTGAGTTCGGCGACGATGTGGATCGTCCGGTGAAGAAATCGGATGGCAGCTGGACCTATTTCGCCCCCGATATCGCCTATCACTATGACAAGGTCGAGCGCGGCTTCGATCAGCTGATCAACATCTTCGGTGCCGATCACGGCGGCTATGTCAAACGGCTCAAGGCCGTGGTCGCGGCGCTTTCGGGCAATCGCGTGCCCCTCGATATCACGCTCGTGCAGCTCGTAAAGCTCTTCAAGAACGGCGAGCCCTTCAAGATGTCGAAGCGGGCCGGCACATTCGTCACCCTGCGCGACGTGGTCGAGCAGGCGGGAGCCGATGTCGCGCGCTTCCACATGCTGACGCGCAAGAACGACGC
>JBFEXG010000015.1:0-19469 GCA_041546005.1 Paracoccaceae bacterium | reverse complement strand
TTCGTGATCGCCGGCATGGCCGAAGCCAAGGGGCGCGTGGTCGGCTATGAGGCGAATGGCGGCTTTCTTCTTGGGTTCGAGGCGTCAGGCCCGGCCGGGCCGATCCCGCCCCTGCCGACGCGCGACAGCTTCTTGCCGATCATCGCCACACTGGCCCAGCCCGGCCCGCTTTCGGCCATTGTCGCCAGCCAGCCCGCCCGTTTCACCGCTGCTGGCCGCCTGCAAGGCGTGCCGGTTGACGTCAGTGGCACGCTGATCAGGCGATTGACGTCGGACGAGACTGCGCGAGCGGCGTTCCTTCGCGATCTTGGCCGAGAGGGCCGTATCGACACGACCGATGGCCTTCGGATCACACTTGAGGGCGGCGGAATTGTGCATCTTCGCCCATCAGGAAACGCGCCTGAATTCCGGCTCTATGCCGAAGCCGACAGCCCGGCGGCGGCTCAAAACCTACTTGATCAGGGTATCCTTCGCCTGCGCGCCCTAGTCAGCCAATAGCGCGGGCCGACCAACCGCCACATAGGCCGAGAACCCCGCGCGCTTGGCATCTTGGGCGGAATAGATATTGCGCAGGTCCGCCATGTGCGGGGTCGCCATATGCTTGGCGATCCGCTTCAGATCGAGGCCGCGGAACTCATTCCACTCCGTCAGGATCACCACGAGATCAGCATTGCGCGCCGCCTTGTAGGGATCGACTTGCCAGCTCACGCCAGGAAGAAGCGCCTCGCCTTCGTGGCGCCCCTGCGGGTCAACCACTTTCACCTTGGCACCACCGCCAACCAAGGCCGGGATGATCGTCAGGCTTGGCGCGTCGCGCATGTCGTCGGTGTTGGGTTTGAACGTGACCCCGAGCACGGCGACCGTCTTGCCGTTGAAACTCCCGCCACAGAGATCGAGCAGCTTGTCGATCATCCGGCGCTTGATCTCGTCGTTGACCTTGATCACCGTCTCGGTGATCTGCATGGGCACGGCATACTCTTGCCCGATGCGCGCCAAGGCTTTGGTATCCTTTGGGAAACAGGATCCGCCAAAGCCCGGCCCGGCGTGAAGGAATTTGTTGCCGATGCGCCCATCGAGGCCGATCCCCTTGGCGACCTCTTTCACGTCAGCTCCCACACGTTCGCACAGGGCCGCGATCTCGTTAATGAAGGTGATCTTGGCCGCGAGGAATGCGTTGGCCGCATACTTGATGAGTTCCGCAGACTCGAGATCGGTCACAACAATCGGGAAATCGCGAAGGAAGAGCGGCCGATAGATCTCGTTCATGACCTCCGCCGCGCGCGGATTTTGAACTCCAACAACGACCCGGTCGGGCCGCATGAAATCGTCAATTGCCGCGCCTTCCCGCAAGAATTCCGGATTGGAAGCGACATCAAATTCGAGGCTGGGATTTGCCTTGTGAATTGTCTGGCGCACCTTGCGGTTGGTGCCAACCGGAACGGTCGATTTCGTTACCACGACGACATAGCCCTTTGCCGTCTGAGCGATCTCTTCAGCGGCGGCCATCACATAGCTCAGATCTGCATGGCCGTCGCCCCGGCGGGTCGGTGTTCCGACAGCGATGAAGACGGCCTCGGCCCCTTCCATCGCTTCAGCCAAATCGGTGGTAAAGGAAAGCCTGCCAGCAGCGATGTTCTTGGCAAGAAGATCCTCAAGCCCCGGCTCAAAGATCGGCACCTCGCCGGCCTTTAGCCGTTCGATCTTCTTGGCGTCTTTGTCGACACAAACCACCTCGTGGCCGAAATCCGAAAAACAGACGCCCGACACCAGGCCGACATAGCCTGTTCCGATCATGGCAATACGCATCAGTAACCTCCGCTATTGCCCACTGTTTTGAACAGCTGACCGCACAGCGCAAGAAGAAACTCAGTCACGCACCAGCATCACATCGTTATACATCATCGGTTGCATGGCGAGGTATCGCAGCCGCCAATTGCTCGAGAGGCACAACTCGTTGACTGCGCGCGCCACGCCGCAGTGGAACATGCTGGTCGGGGACCAAACGGCATAATCGTTGAAGATCAGCACCCCATCTGGCTTGAGGCGCGGAAGCGCCGCGGCAATATCGCGGCGCACCGCGGCATAGCTATGGTCGGCATCGATATAGACGACATCCAGAGAACCGGCGGGCAAGTCGCTCAGACAATCGCCGCTGTCTCCGCGAAGAAAGGTTATGCGCGGGTCTTTTCTAGCGACAAGCTCCAGAACCAAGGGGCTGACGAGCCGGCCGAACTCACGGTCGATCAGCACTAGGAGTGAAGGGGCGCAGCGGTTCAATATCTCGGCCGAGAAATGGCCCTGATCCACGCCGACCTCGGCAATCGCCGCCCCTTTGGGAAGCCTGTCAAGAAGCGCCAGCCGGTCGGTCAGAACCTCGCAACCGCGGTATTTTTCGTCGGGGAGCGGCGGCGCGGGGTTGTGATACCGGCCGCCCTTCCCGCGAAACAGGGCAAGAGCCTGCGCAAAATCGCGGCGTTTGCGCTCAACGGTTTCAAAGGTTTCAACGGCCGCGCCTACGCTCATGCGATCAACTCCATCATCTTCTTGTTGAAAACCTCCACGTCCCAACCCCGGGCCCGGGCCGAGAAGCCTTCGCATCGCTCTTCCCAACCCTCGGCTGTCGCGTGGCGAATAGCTTCGGGAATTGCCTCTTCGGCTTCCGAATGAACAAAGTCGCCGAACAGCCCCGTTGCGCCGGGCCAGTGCCGCACGATGGGCATCGCGCCGGATGCGAGCCCTTCCATGATCGCGGTATGGCATCCTTCTGTCTCGGACGTGGATAAGACAAACCCAACATCGCGGAACCATTCTTCCATATTTGTGCCCGGCGGATCGAACCGGATCGCGCCCGCCAAATCGGGATCCGAGAATATTCGTTCAAAAACTTGCTCATAGGCGCGCCGGTCGTCAGGCCTGTCGTCCCACGCCCAGCGCATCTTCCAAGGCATCGCTCCGCGGACGATCAGCGAAAACCGCGGATCGACCTTTCTTATCGCGACAAGAAAATCTATCGCCCGATCCAGCCTTTTGTGCCCGAACGGAACGAGGCCCACAAAGCCGATCCTGAACCGTGCGCCAGGCCGCTTCTTTCGTCGCAATCCGAGGCAATCGACATATTGGGGCAGCACCTCGATCTTCTCGGGCGGGATAGGATGGGCCTCGATCATCAGCCTTTTGAAATGCTCGGAGACAACGATCAGGCGATCGACAGCGGCCCAATTTACCCTTGCAGGAAAGTCCCGGAAGGCCTCGAACCTATGCAGGCGGACGATGAGCCGTGCGCCTTCGGGCTTGTTATGGCTGTGCCAAACAGCATTTTCACCGCACCATTCACAAAAGATGGTGTCGCCGGTCGCCGCCCGCGCCGGGGCGCCACCCGCCTCGCCAATCCCCTGCCATGCCTCGCGAACGAGCGAGATGCGCGGATCATGCGCGGCGCGGTCCAGAAAGCGCACCAGAAACTTGTCGTCGTGCGCCGCAACCTTCAAAGAGACCGGCGCAACCCTATCGGTCGGGGGCAAAGCCGCGCTCAGGATCTTGGCCAACACGGCAGCGCCCGCGCGCGGACAGGCCTTTTCAGCAAGACCGGACATCCTCGCACAAGCTATCTGCATATCCTGCTTTGTGGCTTGCCTCAGCCTGCGGGCGACTTGGCTGGCAATGTCCGGCTGCGCCACGTCAAATAGGAAAGGATAGTCGGCGCCCAGTAGGTCACGGTTCAACGCCGACTCGTTGAGGATCGGCGCAACGCCAAGGGCACAAAATTCGAGGACCTTGGTCGAAATCTCGATATTGCCGTCATAGTCGCTCGAGCGCAGGCAATAGCCGAACCGCGCCCGAGCCATCTCCGAGATGGCCGCGCTATGGGGCAGGTTGCGTTGAACCGAGAGGCCAGGGGGCGCTTGTTCGGCCAAGGCCTCGAACCGAGCAACAGCCGATGTCTGCGGCCCGCCGGCTATCTTGCCCGCGATCACATTGATACCAAAGCCCCGCTTTGAGAGGGGCAGGTCAACCAGATCGCAAAGCCAATCCAGCCCATAGGCAGGATCGATCTTGCCGCTGTAGGCAAGGATCGGCGCAGGCTCCTTCGCGCGCTCCATCCCCTCTGGGATATGCGCGACAGGTGGCAGAACCTCGACAAGCGCGGCCGGATAGTCGTGGAAGGTCTCGAATATCGTTTTGCTGACAGTGCTCTGGGACAATATGGGTGTGCGCCGCCGCCTTGCCTGAGCGATCCACTCAGACGCTGGAACGCCAAGGCGTGGCATAGCCGAAGGGCTATAGGCGATGACCCTGCCGGCCCAGTGCTCGTCTGACAAGAGCGCCGATAGGAACCGATCGCCCCGCACAATGATCCGATCAAACCGGCCGGTCTTTCCTTCCGAGAGCCGAAGCGCAGATGGTGCATCGCGAGGGGCCAGACGCCTTTCATGGCCCAGAGCTTGGGGCTCGATCAGTGCGATGTTTGCTGGCAGATCATCAGCAAGAACACGGCAAGTAAGCGTTTCTCTCAGGATCAGTGTGGGCTCTAGCCCCGGCAATGACGCCAGCATCCGGCACAGATTGAGAAGCCAAATCGTCGAGCCATCGACGAGGTTGAAATTCTGTTCGGCAAGGACGGCCACTCTCATGCCGCTTCTCCCTTGCCCTTGCCGGAAACTTCGCCTTCGACAATGTCCACCCGCCCCGAGACCATGGCAAAGAGCGGCGCCTCGGATAGGGGCACCGGCCCCAAAACCCTAATGTGCCACCCCCGCTCGAGCGCGATCTGACAGGCGTCGAAAACCTGTTTGCTAAGCCCGATATCCTCAGCCCCCCAAAGGCCTTCCCACTCGCCCCTCGCGTCGGCTATGCCGGTCCAATCTATCACCAATGTCGCGGGCGGGCGCGTGGCAATCTCGGCAAGAAGGTTGTACCGGCTCGCCTGCTTCAGGGCCCCGGGCCAGTGGCGGCAAGGGCCAATACCGACGTCGGAAGCTTCCACCAGCCCAGAACCAAGAAAGGCGCGGGGAAGCTGTGCAATATCAAAAGGGGCCATCGCGCCCGCGGTCTGCGCACGACGCGCCTCTTCCTCGATGCTCAAAAGGCGGCGTGAAAGAGGTTTGATCCGCTGCCCCCATGTGAGCGCCCAATGGCTTTGCGGGCGGCCGAGGAACGGCAACGCCTCAAGGTGCCGGCGAATACCTTCGGCAAGCGCACCGACATCGCCGGCAGGGAAGACACGCGCCCCAATCTCGTCCGCTATTTCACGAAGCGGCGGCAGGTCCGACATTAAGACATGGCAGCCGTGCGCGGCGGCACCGTAGGGCTTCAGCGGCGGCACAAGCCGCCCAACTTCGCTATCGCGGCGCGGCACCACGACCAGATCGAGAAGGCTATATACGGGCGCAATTTCGGCCCAAGGCACCCTTGGCAAGATATGGGTATTCCGCTCGATCCCGTATTTTTCGGCATAGGCGCCCAGCTCCACGCGCCGGGAATACCGACTGCCGATCAGGCCCTTCGGCTCTCCTCCCCCCGCGCACAGGAGATCGACGTCGACCCCGTCGCGGCGCAGTTTGGCAACCGCTGCGAAAAGATCTTCGATGCCTTCGTGCGACGCGTAGGAGCCGACATAGCCGACCAGATACCGCGATGAACAACCAAGCTCTTTGCGGTGGATCGCCCTCGCGCCGCTCCGCACCGGAGCAATGCCATTCGGAACCAAAACGACCCTTTCGGAGGGTATAGCCCTGCGCTCCAGTTCTTCCTGCATCCGGGGGCCAAGTGCGATGACCGCGCGCGCCGACCGGGCAACTTCGATCTCCTTGGCGCGTTCGATCTCGCGATTGGCCCTGTCCGCAATGCCCAACTCCCAGAACCCGCGCTGTTCATAGAAGAAGACGGCCCCAATCGCCCGTGCGGCCTCGGCCGTTGGCCTTGCGATGCGCCAATTCGAGGCGGCGATCACCGAAGTGGGCCGCAAAGCCGCGAACGCTTCTGACAAGAGCGCGACTGAGGCCGCCTCGCCCGCCTCTTGCGACAGACCAAGAAGATCCCGTGCCGGCAGGGTGACATAGCGCACCCCCTCGATGCGCCTATCTGTCTGCACCGGCTCCTTGGCCGCAAATCCCTCGATGGACCACGGCCTTCCGGGAAAGAGGACCACAACCACGTCATGGCCCGCCCGGCCAAGCGCCTTTGCCACCTCATGGGTCCGGATCGCATAGCCGTTTGACGAAAAAGGGAGTGTATGGCCCACGACATAGACCACGCGTTCAGGGATCGGAGGCAAGGCTGGTCTTTTTGATCGAGCCCTGCCCGCCCAGCGCCCTTCGCTCTTTCCTGCGACATGATAATGGATCAACGGATTGAGCCCACTCACGGCCACATCGCCCCAAAGCTTGAGGTAGGTCGAAGACGAGAAATGGGGCCCTGGATCTCGCCCTTCAAAGCCACCGTAGACGAGATAGTGCCGCTCTGCCGAAAGCCCCGACGCCGCCACGTCGGGCGCGTTTGAAAGATACCAGTCAGAGTCGAAATAGGGCGATCCACGTAGGATCAGAAACTCCACCGCCTTTCGTGCTAAAGGGACGGGTCGGCAGAGCCGCCACAGTAGGCGCAAGGTGCTCCAGCGGCGAATCTTGCGTAGTCGCGCGATCTCGTCATCGCTCCGATACGCCATCGTCCGGAAAAGCCGGGCTTCGCGCGCCTCTTGCGCCTGCTGCCAGCTCAAGGCTTCGCCGACACCATCGCATTTTGGCAGTTCCATCTTCGACATTCTGTCAGTCCGGCTCACATTCGGGGCTTGTTTTGATTCCCTCACGCAATCCTTAAAGTTGTGTTAGCCATTTTGGTGACACCACCAAGGCATGTGGCGCCCAAATGCTTTCCAAATCCTTTCCAAGCCTATGCCGTGGTCTCCGGCTTTCTTCGACGCGGGGTGGTATAGCGTCCTATACCCCGACGTCGTAGATGCGAGAAAATACCCTCTTTTCCATTACTTACGGCACGGAATCCGCGAAGGCCGCGCCCCATGTTCGATGGTAGCAGACCTCTGGGCTGACGATGTCGAGTCTGCGCAAAAAGGGAGCGACCTTAGCGCTCTTCAATGGCTCACATGCAACGGGCGGCCGGCTGATCGTCTCTTAGCAGAGATCGCTTGTGCGCGGTGGTACGCCGCAAGGGGAAGACACGCCGAGGCGAGTGACTATGCCCTGCGCGCCGCTCGGAACGATCAGATCATCACAGGATTTCTGGATCCATCGCTGCCGCTGACCGTGGGCATGATCTTGCGGGAGGCTGGTCAAGCCGACCAAGGAACCGCGCTACTCAAATGCGCGAGCCGCCGTTTCCCGCTCAATCTCGATCTTCGGATCGCTCTTGCACCGCCTGGCCAGCCGCTGCGCCCCCTGCGCCCCGCCTACCTGCGGCACGGCCTTGGGCTCGCAACGCTTGCTCGAAGCGAAGGGCCCGCATTCGACCGCCTGACAGGCAGGTCGCCGCGAAAGGTAGACGGCCCGCTTGTCACTGTCCTGATCCCCGCGCGCGATGCCGAAGCCACACTTCCAACCGCCCTGCGCAGCCTTACTGCTCAGAGCTGGCGCAATCTCGAAATTCTGGTCATCGACAATGGATCAAAAGATGGCACACCAGACATCGCGAAAAAATGGGCGCAAACCGATCTGCGCATCCGCCTTTTGGATGGGGCGCATGCCAATGGGGCCTATGGCGCGCGCAACCTTGGCTTTGCCGCTGCGTCCGGAGATTTCATAACCTGCCTCGACGCCGACGATTGGGCACATCCCGAAAGGATCGCGCGCCAGATCGCGCCCTTCGCCCGCAACTCGCGCCTCAAGGCAACGATATCCGATTGGATACGCGCCGACGATCAGCTGCGCCCGCGGCTTTTCTGGCGACAAGATAGGATCATCCATCCCAACCTTTCCTCCCTTCTCTTCCGCCGCGCGCTGCGAGACGAGATCGGCTATTGGGACGAGGCGCCAGTTGGCGCCGACAGTGAGTTCCGCGACAGGATCATCGCTCGATATGGCGCTGACGCGATATTGAGCGTTTTGCCGGGCCTTCCCCTGTCGATCGGTCGAGCACGGCCAGAATCCCTGACCACGTCCGAGATTACATCCATCACGACCCAGAGGGCGGGACCGCGCGCAGATTATGCCAAGGCCGCGGCGGCTTGGCATAGGTCAGGGCCGCTTTTCGTTGAACGCGCGCCCAAATCGCGGCCGTTTCCTTTGGCTATCGCCCCGGCCGAGCCGCCGAAATCTATGTCGACGAAGGCGACACCCCTGCCCCATGCGCGCCGAAAGGTTATCGTCTTTGCCCATGCAGCCGGCCCCGAAATCTTTGGCTCGGAACGCAGCCTTCTCGACGTGTTGTCGGCGGCTCGGGCGGTCGGAGTTGATGCCGAAGTCGTCCTGCCGACCGCAGCCTCAACGCTCTACACCGATGCCCTCACTCCTCTCGTTTCGCGCATCCATGTGCATCCCCAAAGGCCGCGGCGCGGCGGCGCACCTCCAACCGCAGACGAGGTGCAGGGGCTGATCCGCATGATCAAGGGATCAGGCGCCGATGAGGTTCATGTAAACACCTGCACGCTCAACGCCCCGCTACTCGCGGCGCGGGCGATGGGTCTACCAACTTCGGTATACCTACGCGAGCTCCCCGAAGCTGATCCCCAGCTCTGCCGCGATCTCGCGCTTTCGCCCGACATGCTGCGATCCGCCCTTTTGGGTGAGGCGGACCGGATCATCGCCAACAGCCAGACGACCTTGGATTGGATCGGGGGCGAGAATACGATCCTTGCCTCGAACCGGATCGATCCGGCGCTGTTCGATTTGCCAGTTCGCCCTTCGGGGCAGCTTCGAATTGGACTGGTCGGCAACTGCACCCCGCGCAAAGGACTTCTGGATTTTGTGAACATTGCGAAAGATTTTGGGTCTGGAACTGGCCTCGATTTCGTCCTGATTGGTCCTGTGCCAGTGGGGCCTTTGCCGCCGATGATCCGCGCGGCAGGCTATGCAAGGTCATCCATCGAGGCGATCTCGGCTTGCGATCTTATTCTCAGCCTGTCGCACTTTGCCGAAAGCTTCGGCCGAACGGTCGCCGAAGCCATGGCAGGGGGGCGGCCGGTGATCGCCTACGATCACGGGCATCCGTCCACCCTTTTGAAAAACGGCGGAGGTCGTCTTGTCCCCCGCTTTGATTGGAGGTCGGTGGCCCAACAAATCAGAAAGATCGCAAGCGACAATGCACTCTATAAACGCCTCTCGGAAGAGGGCCGCACTGCAGCGAGGCCCCTGGCCGAGCCATGGCCGCAATCCCTGACCGAGCAGATTTTCGGGCTGACAAATTCTGGTTAACCGTTTCTTTAGCCTGTTGCGGCCAGCATTGCGAAACGCAGTAGGCAGGGGGCCGATATTGAGACTCTTGGTCATCTTGGGGACGCGCCCGGAAGCTATCAAACTCGCGCCGCTGATCCTTCGACTTCGCCGAGAGGCGGGCCTTTCTCTGCAAGTCTGCTCGACCGGCCAGCATCGCGACCTTCTCATGGAGCCTCTCCGCCTGTTCGACATCACTCCAGACTTTGATCTTGGGGTGATGCAGGCCGATCAGAGCTTGTCTGCCCTCTCGGCCAAGATCCTCGCGGGCCTTGATCCGGTCCTCAGATATGGAGATTTCGACCGCGTGATCGTCCAAGGCGACACGACTTCGGCGATGTGCGGCGCCCTTGCCGCTGCCCATCGGGCCATGCCTGTCGCTCATATTGAAGCAGGCCTCAGAAGCGGCAACGCCGCATCGCCTTGGCCCGAGGAAATCAATCGCCAGCTCATAGCGCGGATCGCCGATCTTCACTTTGCGCCAACGCCCGGCGCCGCAACCAACTTGCGAGCTGAAGGCATCCCGCAGACGTCAATCCATATGACAGGCAATACGGGGATTGATGCGCTTCTTGCGGCGAAGTCGCGGCTGGCGCGTATCGGTGATTTTGAGGACGGGTTCCGGCCGCCGGCTGGCAAGAAATTCATTCTCGTGACGATGCATCGGCGCGACAATCTCGGGCGCGGATTGGCCGAGCTTTGCTGGGCGCTGCGCGGGCTCGGCGAGGCCGGGCATCAGATCCTCTTTCCGGCTCACCCAAACCCATCGGTTCGAAATCAGGCCAAATCCATTCTCGCAAGGTCGCCAGGCGTGCGGATCATCGAACCGCAAAGCTATCTGCGCTTTGTCGCGCTCATGGACCAATCTGACCTGATCATAACCGATTCCGGCGGCGTTCAGGAGGAAGCGACTGCGCTTGGGAAGCCCACCCTCGTGGTGCGTGACACAACCGAGCGGCCAGAGGCGATTGCGGCGGGCGCGGCACAACTAGTCTGCGCCGACCGCCACGCAATTGCCGCGCGGGCCAAGCAGCTTTTGGCGAACCCGCCGCGCCTGCGACCGACGGATGCTTTCGGCGATGGGCGCGCTTCAGAGCGGATCGTTCGGATCCTCTTGCAGGGGGCACAGGAAAAGCTGGCGCAGGTGGCCTGAGTGAAAATCGCGGTTCATGGCCTTGGATACATCGGCCTTCCGACAGCCGCGCTCTTTGCCCTGTCCGGCATTGAGGTCCTGGGCGTGGACACCTCGGTCAGGATCGTCCAAGCCGTCCAACGCGGGATGCCCGAAACCCGCGAGCCGGGCCTTGCCAACTTGGTCAGGCGGGTCGTCGCGGAGGGCAGGCTGCGCGCCGCCACCGAACCGGAGCCGGCGGACGCCCATATTTTGTGCCTTCCCACGCCTGTCGACAGCAAGAAGCGGCCGGTGCTTCAACACATTTTCAAGGCTCTCTCATCTCTCGCGCCCCATTTGCGGCAGAGCGATATGATTGTGATCGAGAGCACCGTTCCACCGGGCACAACAGAAATGCTGGCAGACACCATCACCAAACTTCGGCCAGATCTTCCCCAGGACAGTATAGACCACGCCCATTGCCCCGAACGCGCAATTCCGGGCGCGGCCCTTCGGGAAATGGCGGAAAACGAGCGTATTATTGGTGGCCTCTCCCCCAGCGCGGCCAAAAGGGCCGAGGCGCTCTATCGGCACATCAGTCGGGCGAAATTGAATCTGACAGATGCCCGAACCGCAGAGCTTTGCAAGCTTGCCGAAAATGCTTGGCGCGACACAACCATCGCCTACGCAAATGAGCTTTCGTTGATCTGTCAAAGGCAGGGTGTCGATCCCTGGCGGCTGATCGACCTCGCCAATCGCCACCCGCGTGTCGAAATTCCTCGGCCGGGGCCGGGCGTTGGCGGACATTGCCTCGCGGTTGACCCGTGGTTTCTTGTCGATGGGGTGCCGGACAACACCCAACTCATTCAGACGGCGCGCCAGCGAAATAACTCGATGCCGGACCACACTGCCAGACGGATCGAGCTGGCCCTTGCCGACCCATCGCGCCCGTCAAGGATTGCCTGTTTGGGTCTTGCCTATAAGCCCGACACAGACGACCTGCGCGAGAGCCCGGCTCTTGCCGTCGCCAAGATACTTGCGGGTCGCGGTCACAGGATACTGGCCGTTGAACCCCACATCAAAGCCTTGCCCCATGGCCTTGCCTCTTCTGGAGTAGACCTTGTTTCTTGCGAAACCGCCCTGAAGGAGGCCGATGCGGTCGGCATTCTCGTCGCCCACAGCACCTTTGCCGCGCGGCGCGCAGAGATTGCGCGCCATCAGATTGTGATTGACGCGGTCGGGCTACTCAGCGACGCGCTCCGCGACAGCGCCCCCATCGACAAGGCTGGACGACGGATAGAGAACGACCACGTCGCCTTCGCTCAGCCCGCTCAGGATTTCTGTTTTGATTCCGTCGCTATGGCCGACGTCGACCGCCGTGAGATACGCGACCCCCTGATCGACCCTGAAGACCGACCAAGCGCCGTTTTCGCGGAATAGCGCGCTCGCGGGCGCAAGAAGTGCTGCGTCATCGCTCCATTGTACGATGCGCGCCTCGAGGCGATAGCCATGCCCAAGGCCCGCGCGATCTTCGGCCGGCCCAGTGAAATCGATCGTGACATCCACCCGCTGCTCTTGGACGCCAAGCGCCGAAATGCGCGTTGTGGCGACAGGATCGATCCTCGTGACAATGCCCTCAAGCGTCGTCCCGCCGCCCCAGCCGCCCAGAAGAACAGACGCGCCGGCTTCGACGGAAACAGCATCCGACGAGAGAAGATCGACGACGACCTCAAGATCAGACTTGATATCGCCAATCTCGAGGATGGGCGAGCCGGCAACGACCATCGCCCCGCCAGCCTGATAGATCTGGAGCACCTGCCCCGCCGCAGGCGCGACAATCGCCTCGTCCGCCATTCCCGGCATGGCGGGAGTGATCCCGGCAATCCTTTGTCCCTTGCTGATTGCGTCCCCCGATTGCAGAGCGATCCGCTCCAGAGTGCCGGTCGTCGGCGCTGTCACGAGAGTGATGTCGCGCACCCGCGTCTGGCCTTCTTCGTCGATAGTCACCATCAGCGGACCGCGCCCCACAGACCCAAGATCGACCAACGCCGGCTTGGGCCAGAAAGCATAGGCCATCGCGGCGGCGATGAGGCCAAGGGCGATGAGGGTCAGGATACTGCGCGAACGGCGGCGTTTCTGGGCCATGGGTCTACTCCCGGGTTTTCAGGGCCGAGGTGATATCGGCCCGGTCTAGGTCACGTTTTACAAGCCACCCCGAGAAGAGCGCGGCGGCAATCACAACAAGCGCCGAATAGCCATGGCTTTCCGGCAGAAAGAGCGCAGGGATCTGGTAGAGCTCGGTCGAAAATCCCTCGGCGACCCCATAAGATAAATAGTGCCCCATCAATGACCCCAGCGGCAGCGCCAAGAGGGTGACAACCGCAAGCTCGCCCAAAAGGACAAAAGCCGTCTCACCCCGATGAAAACCGATCACACGAAGGCTCGCGAGGTCGCGGGCGCGTTCGGCTTGGGCCACGCGGGCGGCATTATAAACGATGCCGAAGGTGATGATGAACGCGACAAGCCCCATGACATAGCGGGTCGCACCTGCGCCTTGGTTCATCAGTGTTTCAAAGGCCGTCCGCATATCCGATTTCAGGCTCACGCCGGCGATCATCGGCATATCTCGAAGGGCCGCAAATATCTCTGGCTCGTAGGCTTTGTCGATCCTGAGATAGGCGCCCGAGGCCAGCCCCGGCTCGCCCAAGGCGCGATTGAGCGCCTCCATCCCCATATAGGCTGGCGCCCCTAGAAGGCTCTGGGCAATCGCCACAACCGGAATATCAAGCGACGGTTGGCTGCCGCCCATCACCTCGATCGTCAGCATTTCCCCCGGCACGATGCCAAGAAGATCGGCCAGCTCTTTGGCAAGAACGATGCCGCTCTCGGGCATGTCGATTGTGGCATAGTCGCTGTCGATGGCGCGGATCAATTCCGGCGCATCCGTTAGGCCCGTAATTGCGCCCTGATGGCTGAACCGACCGTTGCGCAAGACCGCACCAACAGCCCGGGTCGGTTCGACCACGTCGACCCCGGGGATACGGCGAAGCGCAAAGATCGCATCGTTGCCAACCGGCCGTGCGAAACTCACCGTCACGTCGGAGCGGTCAACCACCGTAAACGTCAGATCGAGCGTGCGCTCAAATCCCGCGTAGATCGTAATCATCGAAAGCGTGAGTGCCATGCCCGCGGCGATACCGAGCACCGCACCAAACATCCGCCCCGGTTGGCGCGTCACCCGCCGCAGAACCATCCGGCTTGGCTGATCAAGATACTTGGCAAACCACGCTCCAATCTGGCCGGCCGCGCTGTAATCGGCCGGTGCGGGCGGGCGCATCGCGTCGGCAGGCGCCATCCTGAAAATGCGCCGCATAACGAACAACCCGCCAATCGACGCCGAGAGGATAGACACCGAGACGCCGCTGACAAAGGACTTGGGGTCCAAAACGAAGACAAGGAAGGGAAACTTGAAATACAGAGTATAGAGATTGATCATCGCCCGCCCGGCTCCGATCCCGATCAGGCAGCCGGCGATCGCCCCGCCGACAGCGATCACCAGCACCATCTTCATATAGTGCCAGCCGACCTCGCGATTGCGATAGCCAAAGGCCTTCATCAGGCCGATCTCTTCCCGCTCGGCCTGCACCATGCGGCTGACGACGATGTAGAGAAGAAAGGCCGCAACAGCGAGGAAGAAGGGCGGAACCCCCGAAGCGCTGACCTCAAGCCCGCTCATTTCCTCCGACACAAACCGGTTGGAATATTGATCGGCAAGCCCATAGGCCCCGCCACCGCCAAAGGGCTTGAGCACGCGATCAATCTCTTCCAGAACAGAGCTTTCGCTGGCGTCTCGGTTGATTGAAAAGAGCGCCTCGCTGAAGGCGCCTACCATGTCATAGGCCGCCGCCAAAGCATCGCGGTTCATCCAGATAACCCCGAAACGGGCATCATCGGGGACCAGCTCGCCCGGGGCCGTGGTGTAAAGATATTCCGGTGATCGCGCGGTTCCGACGATCCGATATTCCCGCTGCGCACCGTTGATGGTCGCAACCAAGCTGTCTCCGGCATCAAGCCCGTTTGCCTCGGCAAAACTATCGAGCAGCACGATCTCTTCGGGGTGCGCGGCGTCAAACATCCGCCCCGTACTCATATAGATCGCGTTGAGCCCCGGCTCGCCGCCCGGCGGCAACGAAAGCGCGCGGCCCATAACCGGCAGATCGCGAGACGGAAGTTTGATCAGCACCATGCCGGTGACACGGGTTTCGACCCGAGAAACGCCTTCAATCGCGGCCAGTTGCGCGGCAGCAGAATTGGGGGCGCGAAGCACCGGAGCAAAGATATCGGCGAGACGATAGCGCTCGTAATATTCGGCGCGGGTCTCTTGAAGCGAATGCACAAGCCCCGACATCATCACCTGCATCATCACGCCGAGCGCGATGACAAGGCCGATAGCAGCCGCCTGCCCCTTCACACGGCGCAGATCGCGCCAAAGCTTTTTGTCGAGCGGGCTCACCAGACCAGCTCTTCAGGATCAACGCGGGTTTTGTTGACTGAGATGTCGCGGATACCGCCATCGGCAAATCGGATCACACGGTCCGCCATCGCCGCTGTCGCCGCCGCGTGGGTGATAATCAGGATTGTCGTCCCGAGCCGGTCGTTCACATCCCGCAAGACGCGCAAGACGGCGCGGCCGGTGGTGCTATCAAGAGCGCCGGTCGGTTCATCGCAGAAAAGCACCTCGGGCTGCTTGGCCACCGCCCGCGCAATGGCAACCCGCTGTTGCTCGCCGCCCGAAAGCTGGGCCGGGAAATGATGGCGGCGCTCGCCAAGGCCCACGAGGCTCAGCGCCTCGCCCGCATCCATCGGATTGCGCGCGATCTCGGTCACTAGCTCGACGTTTTCCTCGGCCGTCAGGCTTGGCATCAGGTTGTAGAATTGGAAGACAAAGCCGACGTGATTGCGCCGATAGAGCGTGAGCGCCGCATCATCCATATCTGTCAGACATTTGTCAGCGAAATGGGCGGTGCCTGCTGTCGGACGATCGAGGCCGCCCAGTATGTTCAGGAGCGTCGACTTGCCAGACCCCGACGGCCCCAAGAGCACGACGATCTCGCCCCTCGGAATCTCCATATCGACGCCGCGTAGGGCGTGAACGGCAGTGCGCCCCTCGCCATAGACCTTGGTCAGCCCCGACGCACGGAAGGCCGGGGCGGCTGCGCCTGCCACGTTCTTGGCCAAACCCGCTTTCTTCGCCATCGCAACCTCACTAGCCTCTACCACACACGCCCGGCAGCCCCTGGGCGCCGGTCTAGACTGGCGAGTTTCCCGAGGATCGGCAAGGGCGGCAGCGCAAGGGTCGCAGACGAGAGGCCTAGGCTCCTTGATCCAGCGCAAAGAAAAAGGGCTCGGCGGACGATCGCCAAGCCCTTGAAATCTCTGGTAGCGGAGGAGGGACTTGAACCCCCGACACGCGGATTATGATTCCGCTGCTCTAACCAACTGAGCTACTCCGCCAACGCGCTGCGAGGTAGTCTCTGGGTCGGGCGGCGTCAAGAGGAAAAGTCGCGCATTATGCCCTCTTTTCCCTGCGGCTCAGAGCCGCTAGCACTGACCCGAACCCTACCGGAGATCGCCATGTCCCAGCCGCTCGACCGCTTCGCCACCGCCATCGGCGAACGCAACGTCCTGACTGGCAAGGATACCTCCCCGTGGGATCAAGATATTGCCGGGGATTATGTGGGGCCACCTGCGGCCGTGTTGCGGCCCGGATCGACCGCTGAGGTTTCGGCGGTCCTCAGGATCGCCAGCGAAACCAAGACGCCGGTTGTGCCGGTCAGCGGCAGGACCGGATTCAATGGCGCAACCTATGCGCCTGGTGGGGTCAAGCTTTCGCTCGACCGCATGAACCGCATCCGCGAAGTCCGCCCGGCGGCGCGCGCCATCGTGGCCGAAGCTGGCGTGGTTCTGACAAGGTTGCACGAGGCGGCTGAAGAGCACGATCTCGTCTTCCCTCTCACTTTCGGGGCACGGGGATCAGCCATGCTCGGCGGCGTTTTGTCGACCAATGCCGGCGGCTCCAATGTCCTGCGCTATGGCAATACCCGCGATCTTTGCCTCGGCGTCGAAGTTGTGCTGGCCGATGGCCGCGTGCTTGATCTGATGAGCGCCCTGCACAAGGACAATACGGGCTATGCGCTCAAACACCTCTTTATCGGCGGGGAAGGAACGTTGGGGGTCATTACTGCCGCGGTGATGAAACTCGCGCCCCGCCCCCGCGCCTATCTGACGGCCACGGTCGCGCTGCGCAGCCTTGGCGATGCGCTCGAACTTCTGAACCGGCTTCAGGCGGAAAGCGGCGGCGCGGTTGAAGCCTTCGAATATATGCCCCGAGAATACATCGAGGGGCATCTCAAGCTCGATCCCAAAGCCCGGCCGCCCTTTGCCGAACATTACGATGTCAATGTGATGATCGAGCTTGGAATCACCTCCTCGCTATTGGCCGCCCAGCGCGCGGATGGCACGCGCCCCGCCGATGAGATGCTCGAAACGGTTCTGGCCACGATGCACGAGGAAGGCGCGCTCCTTGACGCGGTGATCGCCACGAGCGAAGCGCAGCGGCGCGAGATGTGGACGCGCCGCGAGTCGGCCGCCGCCATCAGCTATCTTCGGTCCAACCGGCTCGATAATGATATCGCCTTGCCGCTCGACCGGATCGAAGAGTTCTATTCTCGGGTCCGCCCGCGCCTTGCCTCCGTCGATCCCGGCATCGACGAGTTGACCGTCGCACATCTGGGCGACGGCAACCTGCACTTTACCCTCTACCCCACATCCGAAAACGAGGCCCTTCACGACCGCCTGCGCGAAATCGTCGAAGATGTGGTGGCCGAGCTCGGCGGTTCGTTTTCGGCCGAACATGGGATCGGTCTCTACAAGCTGCCAACAATGCGCCGCCGCAAGCCGGCCGAGGTTCTTGAGGCGATGCGGTCGGTCAAACAGGCGCTTGATCCGCTCAACCTGATGAACCCCGGCAAGCTCGTCCCTCCGGCCAATTCATGATCCGACAGTTCCGCCTGATCGCTGCCGATCCAACCCTGCGCCTCGTTGTGGGCGCGGTGCTTCTTTTCGGCATCCACGCTGCGTCGGTGGCGATTTATCAGTCGCTCATCGCGATCAGCATTTTCGGCATCAGCGACAGATTCTATTCGATTGTCCTTTTGGTCGCGCTCTTCGTCTCTGTCGGCGCCTCGGTCGGTGTTGGCATCGTGACCGACCAGCGCCCAAGCCGCCGTGCGATGGCCCTCGTCGCTTCGGCTCTTATGGTTGCGGGCTCCTCGCTCGTCTGGCTGGGCAATGCGCCCGCATTCTTTGTCGTTGCACATATGCTGTTGCTGCCAGCGAGCGGCTCGCTCTTCGGTCAGCTCTTCGCTGTCGCCCGTCTCGCCTCTGCGCCGCTTGCCCCGCAGGACAGGGACGCGATTCTCACGTTCATCCGCGCCACGTTCGCTGTGCCGTTCATGATCGTCCTGCCTCTTTGGGGCATGGCCTTCGACGCTGGGCTTTCACTTCTGGCGATCTATCCGGTCGTCCTTTTGGTCTCTTTGTCGCTTCTTGCGCTGATTTGGCTGCGCTGGCCGGCCGATAGCGCGGCCCCGTGGACCGAGCAGAAATCCGGCCTAGGCTTCCGTGCCTCAATTGGCGAGATGGTCGCGCCGCCCGTTCTGATACGCGTCATGCTTATGGGCGCGATTCACTCGGGCTCGGCGATCGCTGGCGTTGTGGTCGGGCTGATCTTCGACAAGGCCTCTGGCCGCGGCGCGGGCGATGTAGGCCTTTTCTTTGGCCTTTTCGTCGCGGTCGAGGTCGTCGTGACCCTTTCGGTCGGCCAGCTTTTGCGCGTCATGCCGCGCCTGTGGATCATCACCTCCGGTGCAGGCATCTATGCGCTGTTCCTTGGGCTGCTGCCAGCTCTCGCGCCTACACCTTGGGTTTGGGCTCTGGTCCTTCCCGCGGGCGCAGGTGGTGCGATGATCTATGCCCTCGCCATCGGCTACTTGCAGGATCTGATGGGCCGCCGCGCAGGCGCTGGCGCCTCACTCATCGCGCTCCAGCGGCTTTCGTCCGACAGCCTCAGCGCCATGATCTTCGCCGTTGGCACATGGATCAGCGGCTATGGCCTTGTCTCGATCCTTGGCGCCGCAACGCTTTTCGCAGCCATCGCCGCTATTCTTTGGCTGGATCGCGGTCGCGAGGCCTAGAAGAACCCCGGCCCGGCCTTTTCAAGCATCTTGCGCGCCATCTCGCGACCCAGCGCAGCGCCATCCTCAATCGCCGCTGTCTGGTCATCGCTGATCACTTCCGATCCGTCGACCCGCAAGATCTCGCCTCGCAGGCGCAGGGTGCCACCGCTCAATTCGGCAAGCCCCGCAATCGGCGTCTGGCAAGAACCGTCAAGCGCGGCGAGGAAGGCCCGCTCCGCCGCAAGCCGCTGACCCGTGGGGCCATGATGGATCGCTTCCAGCATCCCAGCCGCCCGCGAATCGCTGACTCGGCGTTCAATGCCAATCGCGCCCTGCGCCACGGCGGGCAGTATGTCCGCCGGCTCGATCGGCTGGCGCGACACATCGCTCATGCCAAGCCGGTTGAGCCCCGCCATCGCCAGAAAGGTCGCCTCGGCCACCCCTTCCGACAACTTGCGAAGCCGCGTCTGCACGTTGCCGCGAAACTCGACGATCTGCAGATCGGGCCGCCGTGCCAAAAGCTGCGCCTTGCGGCGGAGCGACGAGGTTCCCACAACTGCGCCCTGCTTCAGATCGGAAAGCGCCCCGCCCCCAAGCGAAACGAAGGCATCGCGCACATCCTCGCGCGGCAGATAGGTGTCGAGGATCAGCCCTTCGGGCTGTTCCACCGGCATATCCTTCATCGAATGCACGGCGATATCGATGGATCCATCGAGAAGCGCATCCTCGATCTCGCGGGTG
>JBFEXG010000024.1:0-15398 GCA_041546005.1 Paracoccaceae bacterium | reverse complement strand
TCCGGTGTTGGCAAGACGACAATCCAGAACAGGCTGACCGGTATTGCCGACACGACCCAAGACACCCGCGAAGATGACGCAAAAGGCCGCCACACGACCACCGCGCGCGCCTTGCGGCCAACGCTGTCCGGCGGTTGGCTGATCGACACGCCGGGGATGCGGGAACTACGCCTCACCGATGTTGCAGAGGGTATCGAACAGATCTTTGCCGATATCGCAGAGCTTGCCTCGGCCTGCCGCTTCAACGACTGCCAGCACGAAACCGAACCGGGGTGCGCCATCCTTGCCGCGATCAACGACGGGCGCCTTGATCCGGCGCGGCTCGCCCGCTGGCAAAAGCTGCAACGGGAGGATCAATACAACACCGAAGCGGTGCATGAAGCGCATGTCCGCTACCGGCGATTCTCCAAAATGGCAAAAGCCGGTCGGGAAAGATCTGACTTCAAACGTCGTGGGTGGAAGGGATAGGCGGGCGGCTGGCCCAAGCGAATTGCTCTTCGGTTTCGACAGCACAGGGCCGGACGCCGCGCAAACGGGCAAGCGCGGCC
Source organism: Paracoccaceae bacterium (assembly GCA_041546005.1). Lineage (GTDB taxonomy): Bacteria > Pseudomonadota > Alphaproteobacteria > Rhodobacterales > Rhodobacteraceae > RFZI01. The sequence goes on along the minus strand of JBFEXG010000024.1, from coordinate 14,850 downwards.
TCTGGCGCTTCGCCAAGTTCGACCATGAGCCGCAAGACGATCATCCCCGAGCGTCCACAGCCGCCGTGGCAATGAACAAGAACTTTGCCGCCCCCGACAAGGATTGATCGAGCAACGAGCGACAGCGCGGGCCAAGCCGCTTCGACTTCGCCCCCTGGCGCGCCAAAATCGATGACCGGCAAATGCTCCCAAGCGATTCCCATCGCGGCGAGGTCTCGGCCGAGACTGCCCGCGCCGCGGCTTTCCATCTCGCTCGTCGGTGTCATGCTGATCACAAGGGACGGATCCCAAGCCACAAGCCGTGCGAAATCAGCTTGAAAACTGCCGCCTCGCCCGGGCAGCGGCGTGATGGCAATGCGCCCGCCGCCGGCTTCGATTTCGTTGACCACAAACTCGGCCATACCCCCTCCTTCTCGGTAGACCTTGCCCGCCCCGCCCATTACCCTGCTCTGGAGCACAGACCAGAGAGCACAATGTCCGAAACCACCGCCAAACCATATCAGGTTCTCGCCCGAAAGTATCGGCCCGAGACGTTTGCCGATCTGGTCGGGCAGGATGCGATGGTCCGCACGCTCAAGAACGCCTTTGCCGCCGACCGGATCGCGCAGGCCTTTATCATGACCGGCATCCGCGGCACCGGCAAAACCACCACCGCGCGGATCATCGCCAAGGGCATGAACTGTGTCGGGCCTGATGGCACCGGCGGGCCAACGACCGATCCTTGCGGCCAGTGCGAACATTGCGTGGCGATCATGGAAGGCCGGCACGTCGACGTCATGGAGATGGACGCCGCTTCGCGCACCGGTGTGGGCGATATCCGCGAGATCATCGACAGCGTGCACTATCGGGCGGCTTCGGCGCGCTACAAGATCTACATCATCGACGAAGTTCACATGCTTTCGACAAGTGCGTTCAACGCGCTTCTCAAGACGCTGGAAGAACCGCCTGCGCATGTGAAGTTTATCTTCGCCACGACCGAGATCCGCAAGGTTCCGGTCACCGTCCTGTCGCGTTGTCAGCGGTTTGATCTGCGGCGGATCGAGCCCGAGGTGATGATCGCCCTTCTGCGCAAGATCGCCACCTCTGAGGGCGCCGAGATTGCCGACGACGCGCTCGCGCTGATTACGCGCGCCGCCGAAGGCTCGGCCCGCGATGCGACCTCGCTCCTTGATCAGGCGATCAGCCACGGCGCGGGCGAAACTACGGCCGAGCAAGTTCGGGCGATGCTTGGGCTGGCCGACCGGGGGCGCGTGCTCGATCTTTTCGACATGATCCTCAAGGGCGAGGCCGCCGCCGCGCTGACCGAGCTTTCGGGGCAATATGCCGATGGTGCCGATCCTATGGCGGTCCTTCGGGATCTGGCCGAGATCGCCCATTGGGTTTCCGTGATCAAGATCACGCCCGAAGCTGCCGAAGATCCGACCATCTCGCCCGACGAGCGCAGCCGCGGGCAACTGATGGCCGCCGCGATCTCGATGCGCGTTCTGACGCGGATGTGGCAGATGCTTCTGAAGGCTTTGGAAGAGGTCGCCCTCGCGCCCAACGCTATGATGGCCGCTGAGATGGCCGTGATCCGCCTCACCCATGTGGCCGACCTGCCAACGCCTGACGAGTTGGTGAGGAAGCTGCAAGATGCCACGCCCCCGTCGTCGGGCCCCGGTGGTGGTGGACGCGCTCCGCAGGCAAGCGGTGGCACGACCCATGCCCGCGCCCAGACGCCGGCACCAACCCATAGCGGCCCGTCCGGCCCCTCGGCCTATGGCGCGCAAACCGCCGTCGCCCTCGCCGCCGATCCCCTCGCCCGCTACGCCCGCTTCGAGGATGTCGTCGAACTGGTCCGGGCCCATCGTGATGTAAAGCTTTTGGTCGAGGTCGAAACCGGCATCCGCCTTGCCCGCTACCAGCCCGGCCGGATCGAGTTTGAACCGGCCCCAAGCGCCCCTCCCGACCTTGCCCAGCGCCTTGGTGCTCGGCTTCAGGCTTGGACCGGCAATCGCTGGGCTGTGAGCGTCGTTAATTCCGGCGGCGCCGAGACCATCGCCGAGAAACGCGATGCCGAGGCGATTGCCGTCAAGGCCGAGGCGGCGAGCCATCCGCTTGTTCAAGCGGTCCTGCGGGCCTTCCCGAAATCGAAGATCACCGAAGTTCGCACCGCCGCCGAGCAGGCCCAGACCGCGATGACCGAAGCGCTGCCCGAGGTCGAAGACGAATGGGATCCCTTCGAAGAGGACTAGCCCTTGCCCCCCTGCCCCTGCGGCAATATCTGATGCTGAAACAACCAAGGAGACCCCGATGCTCAAAGGTCTAGGCGGCCTCGGCGACATGGCCAAGATGATGAAGGCCGCGCAAGAGATGCAGGGCAAGATCGCCCAGCTTCAGGAAGACATGGCCAATATCATGGTCGAAGGCGAAGCCGGCGCTGGTCTTGTGAAAGCCACGGCAACCGCCAAGGGCGAGCTGAAGGCGCTCAATATCGATCCGTCGATCTTTTCATCTGACGACAAGGAAATGGTTGAAGACCTGATCCTTGCGGCCGTGAAAGACGCGCAGGCCAAAGCCACCGAGCGCGCCGCCGAAGAGATGCAGAAACTTTCCGATGGCCTTGGCCTGCCGCCCGGCATGAAGATGCCGTTCTAGGGCGTCCATGACTCAAGGCACCCCCGATATCGAAGCGCTGATCGAGCTGATGGCTCGGCTTCCGGGCCTTGGCCCGCGGTCGGCGCGACGGGCGGTGCTTCACCTTATCAAAAAGCGCACCGTGCAGCTTCTTCCTCTTGCCGAAGCGCTCCACAAGGTCGGCACCACGGCCCGCGAATGCGCAAATTGCGGCAATATCGGAACGGCCGATTTGTGTGATATCTGCGCCGACCCGCGCCGCGCAAACGGCGAGATTTGCGTTGTCGAAGATGTGGCCGATCTCTGGGCGATGGAGCGGTCCGGCGTCTTCAAAGGGCGCTACCATGTGCTCGGCGGAACCCTTTCGGCGCTTGATGCGGTGGGGCCTGAAGAACTTCGAATTCCGCGCCTTCTTGACCGCATCGCCGAAGAGAATGTGTCTGAAATCATTCTCGCCCTTGGCGCCACCATCGACGGCCAAACCACCGCTCATTACCTCGCCGATCAGCTTCCCGATATTCGCGTGACTTCGCTCGCTCAGGGCGTTCCGGTTGGTGGCGAGCTTGATTACCTCGACGATGGCACCATCAGCGCCGCGCTTAAGGCCCGGCGAAGCCTCTAGAAACACGAAACCCCGGCACGATGGCCGGGGTTTCGGGATCTCTTTGACGACACCTTATTTGTCGTCGTCATCCTCGTCGTCATCGTCTGGCAGGCTGAAGAAGCTGTCTGCGTCAGAGTAATCTGTATCGTCCTTGTCGTCGTCGTTGGCCGAGAGGGTAAAGGTCTCGAGCCCGGCAATCGCCGAGGGCATCTTCGGCTCAGCAGGCATACCGAGGCTCTGCTCGGTCGAAACGAGCTTGCGGCGCTCGTCGTCGGACATAACGCCACCTTCTTTGGCTTTCTTGGCGTTGGCCTTTTGAACCGCGGCATCCAGCTCGGACTGTTTGCACAGGCCAAGGGCCACCGGATCAATCGGGTCGATGTTGGAGATGTTCCAGTGGGTCCGCTCGCGAATCGCCTGAATGGTCGGCTTTGTGGTGCCGACCAGTTTCGACACCTGACCATCCGAAAGCTCGGGGTGGAACTTGACGAGCCACAGGATGGCGGCAGGGCGATCTTGGCGCTTGGAAAGTGGGGTATAACGCGGGCCACGGCGCTTTTCTTCGCCGACTGCGGCGGGGTTGAACTTGAGCTTGAGCTTTTGAAGCGGATCCTTCTCGGCTTTCTCAATTTCTTCGGCGGTCAGCTGATTGTTGGCGATCGGGTCGAAGCCCTTCACACCAGTCGCCACATCGCCATCGACAATGCCCTGAACCTCAAGCTCGTGCATACCGACGAAATCGGCGATCTGCTTGAAGGTGAGCGTCGTATTGTCCACCAGCCAGACGGCGGTGGCTCTGGCCATGATCGGTTTGTCAGACATGGGCGTCTCCTAATACACAAGTCTTCCCCGTGCCCCGGAATGGGGCGGACCCAGCGGGCCCAGTTCTCTTTGTTGGGGAACTTTGGGCGCTGTATAGTCGCCTCTGAGGCCGGTGAAAAGATCAAAATGTGATGGGCGAGATCGGCCGGCGGCATCCTGCAAACCTCGAAAAGGGCCACCGAACCAAGATGGTCGATCTGCCGATTCGGGGGCGCTGCGCCACAACTTTTGGGAGAGTCAACCTAGTGGAACCTTGGGGCCTAGCCGTGCGCCCTTGGCAAATCGGCGGATTTCGTGCCTGGCCGCGCAAACCCTTGGAAACAAATCGCTAGATAGCGGGTCGGATGTTGCTATTTGATACCAAATGTCGTGGTTGATGGAAAATCTGTGCGATATTTGTTGACTAGGCGGATTTTTGCCGACTTTGTATGTGCACGGGCGTGGCCTATCGACGCGCCTACACAACACAGGGAAGAGAACAATGTTGGATAAAGCCAAAAAAACCATCGGCACGCTGACTGAAATCGGCATCGCGCTGCTGGCTCTTGCAATCGTAGCGTCGCTCCTCGTGGGCGAAAGCAACATGGCGTTCCTCGGCGACGTCGTCGGCAACATCACCGCTCTGGTGAGCTCGCTCGGCAGCGCTGGCCTCGCCGGTCTGATCACGCTGGGCGTTGTGCTGCACCTGCTTCAGAAGTAAGCAGTAGCGAACGAGAAATTTCCTCTCCCAGCAGCAAGGCCAATCGATGGATAGGTTCCAAAACGCGCTCGCCAAGCTTCAAGGTCTGTTTCTGAAAGCAGCAGAAGTCATGGCGGTGCTCGTCGCCCTCATCGTCCTGGTCTACATACTGTTGGGAGAGGATGCCGGCCCCTATGTCACCGGGGTCGTCACTAACCTGTCGCTCCTGATCTTCGCGATCACGCCTCAGACGATCATCGCCATCGCGCTGGTGATTTGCCTCTACATCGCGCTCAAGAAGCGCGTCTAGCCCGCGACCTTCAAGACAATCTTGCCAATATGAGCCGACGATTCCATGCGTGCATGGGCGTCGCTTGCGTTTGCCAGATCAAATTCACGGTCCATGACCGGCTTGAATTTTCCTGCCTCGATAAGTGGCCACACATTTTCCAAGAGTTCTTTGGCAATCGCGGCTTTCGCCAGATCGGACTGCGGCCGCAGGGTCGAACCCGTGAAGGTGAGTCTGCGCATCATGATCTGCGAAAGGTTGGCCTCGATCTTCGCACCTTGAAGAAAGGCGATCTGCACGAGGCGGCCATCATCGGCCAGCGCCTTGAGGTTGCGTTCGAAATAGGCGCCGCCGACCATATCGAGGATTAGATTGGCGCCGCCTTCGGCCCTCAGCGCCAAAACGAAATCGTCCTCGTGATAGTTGAGGGCCAGCTCCGCCCCCAGCGCCTTACAGGCGGCGCATTTTTCCTTGCTGCCCGCCGTCGTGAAAACGCGCGCACCCAAGGCCGAGGCGATCTGGATCGCTGTGGTCCCTATGCCGGACGAGCCCCCATGAACAAGGAATCGCTCACCCGCCCGTAGACCGCCCCGCATGACAACGTTGGACCAGACGGTGAAACAGGTTTCGGGCAGGCAGGCCGCCTCTTTCAGCGAGAGGCCTTTCGGAACGGGCAGGCAGTGCGCGGCAGGCGTGACGACGTAGTCGGCATAGCCGCCCCCCGGCAGCAGAGCGCAAATCTGATCACCGACCTTCAGCCCTGTCACACCATCGCCGAGCGCATCGACCACACCCGAAGCCTCAAGGCCCGGAAGATCGGAGGCGGTCGGCGGTGGGGCATACATCCCAGCACGCTGCAGCGCGTCGGGGCGGTTGACGCCCGCATAGGCTACGCGGATCCGCACCTGCCCATAGCCCGGCACGGGGATCGGCCGCTCAACCGGCGTGAGGACTTCGGGGCCGCCCGGACGGGCGATCTCAATGGCGCGCATCATTCTGGTCATTACTTCTCCTGCCCCTCCGGAGCCCAGTAACCCGGCAGATCAGAGGCGGGTTCGCGATGCGGGGCGCGGATTCCCGACAGCGCCTGACCGATCCCTCGCATCATTGGGCCGAAGGTCTTGCTCTCGCGCAATTGCGCCTTGGTCTTCTCAAACTGCATCACGTTGCCGATCCGCCGATCAATGAAAGCGTCCGTGTCCGCGCCACCGCTCTGATCGCCCAGCCAGAAGAGGACGACCGAGGAATAGACCGCCGAAAGGATCGCCCGCTTCGAATACCAGTTCACATCGCGCGAGGCATCGCCAAGCTCGTTCCAGATGCGATCCGCCGTGCCCCAGATCAGCGCCGCCCCTTCGGCGGCATGGAGCGGCAGCGAAAACAGAGCCGTGCCCCGTCGCACCGCCTCGCGGTCGGCATGGGCAAGCCGCTGGCGCAGGGCAAAGGAGACCCGCTCGCTATAGCGCATCGCGGCAAGATCGGCCTCGGCCATCGCCGCCGCCATCTGATCGTCGCCGCGCTTGTGATAGGCCACCGCCAGATCAATCGCCCCGCGCGGGCAAAGCCCCTTGATCGTCTGCTCTTCTATTCCAAGATCAGTCGCGCCCGCCTTCAGCGCCGCCTCCGACCACCCGTCAAATGCAACGTGGGGCAAGACCGCATCGAGAAGGCCTTGAAGATCAACGGATTTGGCGCGTTTGGGCATGGCAGACTCCTTACCTGCGCCAGACTAGACAAAGAACCGGCCCTTTGCTATACGGCGCGCTCCTGCAATTCTTGCAAATCCAACTTAGAAAGGTGGTGAAAACCACATGCAGGTTAGTGTTCGTGACAATAACGTCGATCAGGCGCTCCGCGCTCTGAAGAAAAAGCTGCAGCGTGAAGGCGTATTCCGCGAGATGAAGCTCAAGCAACATTTCGAGAAGCCGTCGATCCGCAAGGCGCGCGAGAAGGCCGAGGCCATCCGCCGTCAGCGCAAGCTGGCTCGTAAGAAAGCGCAGCGTGAGGGTCTGCTCTAAGCACCCCCTGATGAACGCGAAAAACGGCCCCCGCAGCCTTTGGCTCCGGGGGTTTGTTTTTTCTGGGGCGGTGCTAGTGTCGGCGCGTTGAACCGGAGTGCGCCATGCGTCGCCCAGCCATCCTCGACACCTTGCCAGCCACCACCCGCGCCAGCCTAACGGCTGATGTGCTGTCGGGCTTCACCGTTGCGATGGTCGCAATCCCTCTCAGCCTCGCCATCGCCATCGCGTCGGGCGCTGATCCGGCAACCGGTCTCATCACGGCCATCGTCGCGGGCTTCCTGATTTCGGCTTTCGGCGGCAGCCATTTTCAGATTGGCGGGCCCACCGGCGCCTTTATCGTTGTGGTCTATGGAGTTATCGCCGCGCATGGGTTTGACGGGCTGGTGATCGCCACCCTCATGGCCGGGCTGATCCTGCTGGTGGCAGGCTTTCTCCGCGCCGGAAGCCTGATCGCCTATATCCCCGAAGCCGTCATAGACGGGTTTACCATGGGCATTGCCGTAATCATTGGCACAAGCCAGCTGAAGGATTTCTTCGGCCTGACGCTCGAGAAGGTTCCAGCGGATTTCCTTGAAAAGATCCAAGCCCTTTGGGAGGCCCGCGATTCGATCAATCCTGCAGCGGTGATCCTAGCTCTTGTCACGATGGCCCTGATCGTTCTTTTCCGCCGCGCCGCGCCCCGCCTTCCGGGCCTGATTGTTGCCGTCGCCCTCGTCTCGATCGCCGTTGCGGTCACGCCGCTTGATACCGATACGATCGGGTCGCGGTTTGGCGATCTGCCAAAGACGCTTCCTTGGCCCAAGCTGCCGGATTTATCGCTCGCTCGAATCGAAGAACTCATCCCGTCTGCCCTCGTCATCGCTTTCCTTGCGGGGGTTGAGTCACTGCTTTCCGCGGTGGTTGCCGATCGCATGACCACGGCCAAACACCGCCCCAACGCCGAGTTGATTGCACAAGGCATCGCCAATTTCGGCTCATCCCTCTTCGGCGGCCTTCCTGCCACGGGCGCTATCGCCCGCACAGCGACCAACATCCGCGCCGGGGGGCAGACCCCACTTGCGGGGATCATCCACGCGCTGACCATCCTCATCGTGATGTGGCTTGCCGCACCACTGGCCAGCTTTCTCGCTATGCCAGCCCTCGCCGGCCTCTTGATGCTCACCGCCTGGAACATGGCAGAGCCGCACAAATGGCGAGCCCATCTGGCGAAGCCTCGCGCCGATCTGTTCGTGCTTCTTGTCACTTTCGGCCTGACAGTCCTCGCCGACCTGACCGTCGCCATCGGCGTCGGTGTCAGCCTCGGCCTCGCGGTCCGGATGCGCCGCCGCAAGGTTCCGCCGGTCGATTGGACCCCGCGGGATCAGTAGCTACCCGGGCCACGAAAAGGCCTGAGCCGAGCGCACCAAGGCCTGCACTGCGGGCGAGAATCTGCGCCCCGGTTGGGTGGCAAGACAGATCGTCCGCTCGACCGAGGGCGAGACGAGCGGGCGCTGCATCAGGCCCGGGAGCGTCACCGAATATTCCGGCATAAAGGCAAACCCGAGCCCCGCCAGAACCATTGCCTGCACCCAGTCTTCGCGCTCGGACCGGAAGCGCGCATAGAGCGAAATCTCGCGCTCCTCACAAATGCCCACCACCATCTCGCGCATTTCGCAGGCCAGGCGATCGACATAGCTCTCGCCCGACAGTTCGCTGAGCGGCACAGAATCGAGTTTGCCAAGCCGATGCTCGGGCGGGAAGACGACGACATAGCGCTCGACATAAAGGGGCAGGCAGCGAAACTCTTCTTCGAGATCCGGGGTTGAGGTAAGGATCGCGATGTCGATCTCCCCTTCGACCAGCTTGTCCCGAAGGTCCGCCGCGCTCATCTCGTTCACCGAAAGCTCTAGCCCGTTATGCGTGCGGCCAAAGTGCGAGAGGAAGCGGGCGAGCCTGACATGGCCGATTGTAGACAGAACGCCCAATCGTACCGGCACCTGCTCGAGCAGGCGAAAGTTTTGTGCAAGGATTCGTGTGGCATCCGCCTCGTCGGCAATCTTCTGGAAATGTGGCAGCATCGAACGGCCGAAGTCGCTTAGGAGAATGCGCTTGCCGTCGCGATGAAAGACCGGCGCACCGAGTTCAGCCTCAAGGGACTTGATCCCCTTGGTAAGCGCCGGTTGGGTCACGTTGCATTCGCTCGCCGCACGAGTGAAGTTCAACGTCTTCGCAGCACTAAGCACATATTTAATTTGAGACATTTCCATCGGCGCACGTTCCCCAAAAGCTGCGTCCACAGGAATGGATAATAGCCGATACCATCAAAACCTGGGGTTATCGGTCAATAACAAATCGCCATTTCCGTTTTGTCGGATCGCGCCGTCGAATGCCTCCACTGCTTCACCTTTGGAGGGCTTTGAAATGCACGACTATACCAGAATTCTTGCTGCAACCGTCTTGTCCGGCCTGAGCATCGCGCCGCTTCAAGCGGCGGCGCAAAGCTGTATGCCCGTCTCGGGAACCATTGCCGCGACCGTTGTCGGCGGCGATCCGGTGACGGTCCTCGGGACCGTCGATGGCGATCTTGCCGGCGCAACGATGGCGATCGTCTCGTCGCAGACCGAGGGCGACGAGGCCCGGATTATCCTTGGCCTCGGCCACGCCTTCGTAACCTTCGACCGCGGCACGCTTCAAACCAAGGATACGGCGACCTGGACGCCAATTCCCGGCCTCGCGGGTCTTTTCCACATGTCGACGAACTATGAGATCATCGGCGGCTCTGGCAGTTTCGCAGGCGCGACCGGCCATCTCATGAACGACGGCGTTGCCGACACCAACACCGGCCAAGTGACCTTGCGCTATGAAGGCGAGGTCTGTCTCCCCTGACCGGTTCTAGCCGCATCGCCCCGATCCTCTTCCTGACGGGGCGGTGCGGCGCTTCCTAAATCGGAATCGCAGTCGTCTGCCGCACATTCTTGAGCGAGAAAGACGACTGCATCGTCTGAACGCCCGGCAGGGTCGCCAGATAGCGGCGGTGGATCTGGGCGAAATCGTCGGTGTCGCGGGCGATGACCTTGAGGAGATAGTCCGCCGTTCCCGCCATCAGATGGCATTCGAGAACCTCGGGCACACGCGACACGGCGCGCTCGAAGGCCTCGAGGATTTCATCAGCCTGCCCGTTGAGGGTAATCTCGACGAACACGGTCGTCTGGCGCCCAAGCTTGCGCGGATCAAGAAGCGCGACATAGCCCTTGATAAAGCCCGATGCCTCGAGCCGCTGCACCCGCCTGTGGCAGGCCGAGGGCGATAGATTCACCCTCTCCGACAGATCAGCGTGCGAGATTCTGCCATCCTTCTGGAGCGCCTCGAGTATTCGTCGATCCGTGCTGTCGATTTCCATATTGAACACTATTCTTGCGTCAAAAAATAGATACATGCACGTTTTAACTAAAACGGTGTAGAATTCAACACGAGATACCCAAGAACTTGCGCGGCGTCTGCGCGATAGTCGCGTCAGATTCGAACACTTATTGGGAGGATGCCCGATGCACATCGGTTGCCCGAAGGAAATCAAGCCGCAGGAATTCCGCGTTGGCATGACGCCGAGCGCGGCCTATGAAGCCGTCAAAGCCGGCCACACTGTGACCATCGAGACCAACGCCGGTGCCGGCGCTGGCTTTTCCGATGCCGATTACGTCGCCGTTGGCGCCAAGATCGCTGCAACCGCGAAAGACGTATTCGCCGCTGCCGACATGATCGTGAAGGTGAAAGAGCCTCAGGCTGTCGAGCGCAAGATGCTGCGCGAAGGCCAGATCCTCTTCACCTATCTGCACCTGGCCCCAGATCCGGAGCAAACCAAAGACCTTCTCGCCTCGGGCGCGACCTGCATCGCCTATGAGACCGTGACCGACGATCGCGGCGGCCTGCCGCTTCTCGCTCCGATGTCCGAGGTTGCCGGCCGTCTTGCCCCGCAAGTTGGCGCATGGACCCTGCAAAAGGCCAACGGTGGCCGCGGCGTCCTTCTGGGCGGCGTGCCGGGCGTTTCGCCTGCCAAGGTTCTTGTCATCGGCGGCGGTGTCGTCGGCACCCACGCGGCCAAAATCGCCGCTGGCATGGGCGCGGATGTGACCGTTCTCGATCGTTCGATCCCGCGTCTGCGCTATCTCGACGATGTCTTCGGCGGCACCTTCAAGAATGCCTATGCTTCGGCCGCCAATACGATCGAGCTGGCCCGTCAGGCCGACATGATCATCGGCGCGGTTCTGATCCCGGGCGCTGCTGCTCCGAAGCTGATCTCCAAGGCCCAGCTGTCCGAGCTCAAGCCGGGTGCTGCGCTCGTTGACGTCGCCATCGATCAGGGCGGCTGCTTCGAGACCTCGCGCGCGACCACGCACCAGGACCCGATCTATGACGTCGACGGCATCATGCACTACTGCGTGGCCAACATGCCGGGCGCTGTGGCCCGCACCTCGACCATCGCTCTTGGCAACGCGACCATGCCCTTCATGATGGCACTGGCCAACAAGGGCTGGAAGCAGGCCTGCGCCGACGACAAGCACCTGCTGAACGGCCTCAACGTCCACGCCGGCAAGCTGACCTACGCCGCAGTCGGCGAGGCCCTCGGCCTTCCGACCGTGGCTGCTGCTTCGGTTCTCTAAGGAATAGGTCACGGGCCGCACCCTCCCTCGCGGCCCAACCTTTGCAAGGCCCGCCATTCCCTGGCGGGCCTTGTTCTTTTCTACTTCTTTGCTTTGAGCGCGTCGCGGATTTCAGCCAAAAGCTCTTCCGCCGAAGGCCCCTTGGGCGCGGGCGGCGGAGCGGCGTCTTCCTTGCGCTTCATGCTGTTCACCCCTTTGACCAACAGAAAAACCACCCAAGCCACGATCAGAAACTTGATCACCGCGTTGATAAAGTTGCCATAGTTGAAGGCCGCCGCATCCGGATCGCTGCTGAGCGCGATCTTGAGGCCTGAGAAATCGATCCCGCCTACAAACAGGCTGATGATCGGGTTGATGAGGTCGTCGACCATCGAGGTCACGATCGCGGTAAATGCCGCGCCAAGAATAATACCGACCGCCATATCCATGACATTGCCGCGGGCAATGAACGTCTTGAATTCCTTTAACATACTGCACTCCCTCTGTTCGCGCGTTGGGTTGGAACCTCTTCAATCTGCAATCCAAAACGGGGTTTCACAACAAAAAAGCCCCCGCCAAACGGCAGGGGCTTTTGATTGAAGCAGACGGGAGACTAGCCGCGCAGAACGCCTCCGGTTGCCTTGCTGACCTTGTCGATGATCTTGGCGCTGACCGCCTCGATATCGGCCTCTTTCAGCGTCCCTTCGGTCGGCTGCAGCCGCACGGTGATGGCGAGCGATTTCTTGCCCTCGCCCAGCGAGCCGCCGACGAACTCGTCGAACACACGCACATCGGCGATCAGCGCCTTGTCGGCACCGGCGGCAGCGTTGACGAGGGTCAGCGCCTCGACCGAGGCGTCTGTTACAAAGGCAAAGTCCCGCTCGACCGCTTGGAATTCCGAGACGATAAGCGCTGGCCGCGTTGCGGTCCGGTTCTTAGGTTGGGGGACCTCGTCGGGCCAGAGGGTGAATGCCACCGCAGGCCCCTTGATATCCATCTCGCGCAGCACTTTGGGGTGCAGCTCGCCAAAGACACCCAAGACCTTCTTGGGCCCGAGGCAAATCTGCCCGTGCCGGCCCGGATGCCACCAAGACGCGCCGTTGCGCAGGATCTGGACCTTCGCCGGCGCGCCAATCGCCGCAAGGATCGCCTCGGCATCGGCTTTGGCGTCGAAGAGGTCTACCGGGCGCGAACCGCCGTGGACGTCTTTCGGGCCATTACGGCCCACGAGGAGGCCGCTCACCTGCAGGTGCTGTTCTTCCGGCTCGCCGCCGTGGAAGGCATGGCCCACCTCGAAGAGCGCCAAATCCATGAAGCCGCGCGCCTGATTGCGCGCCGCGGCCCGCAGGAGGCCCGGCAGCAGATCGGGGCGCATATGGCTCATGTCGCTCGAGATCGGGTTCTCGAGCTTGGAGGCATCATCGCCACCGCCGAAAAGCGAGGCCGCCGCCTCATCGATGAAGGAATAGGTCACGCATTCGTTGTAGCCCAAAGCCGCCGCCGTGCGCCGCGCTGCGGTCGCGCGGACTTGGCCTGCGGTCAGGATCGGCTTCGGCACACCGGGCAACGCCCGCGCCATCGGCCGGCCGACAAGCTTGGTCAGCGAAGCGATGCGGGCGACTTCCTCAACAAGATCGGCCTCGCCCTGAACGTCCGACCGCCAGCTCGGCACATGGGCCATGTTGCCCTCAAGCCGGAAGCCCAGCGCCGTGAGCGTCTGGCGCTGCTCGGCCTCGGGGATTTCCATGCCCACGAGCGATTGCACGCGGGCCGGTTCGAGCCGGTAGGCGCGCGACACATCGGGGACAGCGCCCGCGACGACAACCTCGGAGGCCTCGCCGCCCGCATGATCGACGATCATCCGCACGGCATGCTCAAGCCCCTCGGGGGTAAATGCCGGATCGACGCCGCGCTCGAAACGATAGCGGGCATCGGAATGGATCTTGAGCTTGCGCCCCGTGGTCGCGATCTGGACCGGATCCCAATAGGCGCTTTCGACGAAAACGTTGACCGTCTCCTCGGTGCAGCCCGTCACCGCGCCGCCCATGATCCCGGCGATGCTTTCCACGCCGGTCTCGTCGGAGATGGCGATCATGCCCGCCTCGAGCGTGTATTCCTTGTCGTCGAGCGCCACGATCTTCTCGCCGCCCTTGGCGCGATGAACCCGCAGATCGCCATTGACCTTATCGGCATCGAAGACGTGCAGCGGGCGGTTCTGGTCGTAGGTGAAATAGTTGGTCACATCGACGAGGAAGGAAATCGGCCGCAGGCCAATCGCCCGAAGCTGCGCCTGCAGCCATGCAGGCGAGGGGCCGTTCTTCACACCGCGGATCAAACGGCCATAGAAAACCGGGCATCCATCGGCAGTATCGTCATCAATCGACACATTCAGCGGCGAGGCAAAGCTGGCCTCGACCGGCGCCACGGTGCAGGGCCTCAGCTTGCCCAGCCCCCGCGCCGCAAGGTCGCGGGCGATGCCGCGCACGCCGAGCGCGTCGCCGCGGTTGGGGGTGATGGCGATCTCGATGACCGGATCGACACGGGCCGGATCGTTTCGGGAAAGCCAGTCGGCAAAGCTCTGGCCAATCTCGCCCGAGGGCAGCTCGATGATGCCGTCATGCTCGTCGGAAAGCTCGAGCTCGCGCTCGGAGGCCATCATGCCGTGGCTTTCCACGCCGCGGATCTTGCCCACGGAAAGGGTCACATCGATCCCCGGCACATAGTCGCCGGGCTTGGCGAGAACCACAGTGATCCCCGCCCGCGCATTGGGCGCGCCGCAGACGATCTGCTTCTCGCCCTCGTCGGTCTCGACCACGCAGACGCGCAGGCGATCCGCATCGGGATGCTGCACAGCGGATTTGACCTTGGCGATGGTGAAGGGCCGCAGCTTTTCCGCCGGGTTCTCGATGCCTTCGACCTCGAGCCCGAGATCGGTCAGCGCCTCGGCGATTTCATCTACCGTGGCGGAGGTCTCGAGGTGCTTTTTCAGCCAGGAGAGGGTGAATTTCATTGGTCGCTCTCTTTTTCGTTGTCGTCCGTTGCTGGCTCCATCACGAGTCCGCCTTCCTGAGAGTTTGCATCGTGACGATTCTTTAGCTCAATTGCCGCCTTTGCCCCCAGAAAGATCGGGAACATGTAGAGGACGAATGCCACCAGCAACATGAGATTCTTTGTAAGTTGTGCGAGTTGAGATTGCTTCTTTT
>JBFEXG010000153.1:0-6033 GCA_041546005.1 Paracoccaceae bacterium | reverse complement strand
CGGCATAGGTGTCTGAGTCGCAGGGACGGACACTATCGTCGATCGATATTTCCTCGCCGCTCGCGCCTTCCGTGAGAGGCTCGTGCTCAATTCGACCGACTCGGACAAATGCGGTCATCGGGGCATCGTCATAGGAGCGCACGACGGCGCAATAAAGGCCCGCCTCCAAAGCCGCCTCGATCCGCGAGGCGCCATTGCCGCCCGAATCGTCGTCGGTGGCGACCAGCGTGCCGGCCTCGTCGAATAGATCCATCACCGGATCAGTGCCGCCGCGCCCTGCCGCTTCGAGGCGGAGGTCTGTCGGCGACGAGAGGGTGAAAAGGGCTGCATATTCGCCGCCGCCCAGCACGAGGGCCATCTGTTCCTGATAGGTTGCTGTCGTCGCGATATCTGACGACGCCTCGGCGCCACCGATCCAGATGCCATCCACGCCGATCCCGGCGCAGGCGTCCTGAGCTGCCAATGGGGCCGCGGAACCAAGTAGAAGCGCAAGTGTTACCCCGGCCCGTGTTGTTTTGGCTGCCATGTTGCGTCCTCCGAAAATGCACGTCGCGGGAAGACTAAGCCTTTGGCCAGCCACGTGGCCAGAGCCGAAACCGGAAACAACGAGAAATGTTTGATGAAAAAGATAAACCCCGCCGGATTAGGGCGGGGTTTGGAACCTTCGGCCTTCTGAGGCCGGCGCTCGTTAGCCCTGACGGGCTTTGAACCGGCGCTGCGTCTTGTTGATGACGTAGACGCGGCCCTTGCGGCGCACGATGCGGCAATCGCGGTGGCGCTGCTTGAGCGAGCGGAGCGAGTTGCGGATCTTCATGTCCATCTCTCCAATGTCGCGGCGCGGCGATTGCGCCTTGGGTTTCGGTTCAGGCCCCGAGAGGCCCGGTGAATTCATGGTGGGCGGTACTGGGATCGAACCAGTGGCCACTACGATGTCAACGTAGTGCTCTACCGCTGAGCTAACCGCCCATGACCCCAACCGCTTCTGCGCATCCCTAAACGAATAAGGACGCGGGCTGAACCGCGTCGGGTGTGGGGTCTATAGAAGGAGTCGTTGGGGTGATCAAGGGCTTTTGGAAAAACTCTTTTATGTTCTATCGTCAGGGCAAAGGAGACTGCATTTGATCCATCCTGCCTATAGGATCGACCTGCCCGAGCAACGCCTGACCAGCGTCGTCTTTGCCACGCCGCATTCAGGGGCGGACTATTCTCCCGAGTTCCTTTCGAGAGCCGAGCTAGACGAGACCGAGATCAGATCCTCGGAGGATGCCTTTGTCGACAGGCTTTTTGCGGGCGCGCCCCTGTGCGGCGCTGCATTCCTTATGGCGCGGGTGCCGAGAGCATTTGTCGATCTCAACCGGGCACCGGACGAGCTTGATCCCGCATTGATCGACGGGGTGGGCAAGGGCTCGAACAACCCTCGGGTCGCCAGTGGGCTCGGCGTCATTCCTCGCGTCGTGGCCAATGGCCGGGCGATCTATCGCGGTAAGCTGACGGTCGAGGAAGCTTTTGGCCGGATCGACGGCTATTGGCGGCCCTACCACGATGCGCTCCAAACGCTACTCGACGAGAATCACCGCAGCTTTGGCGAGGCTATCTTGGTTGATTGCCATTCGATGCCCCACGAGGCTCTGTCCCAGCTTGGCGCCCGCCCGTCTGGCCGGCCGGAAATTGTTCTGGGCGATCGATTTGGTTCGACAGCGGCGCGGCATCTGGTCGACGATATCGAAGCCATATTTCAAGAGGCTGGGTTTCGAGTGGCCCGAAACATTCCGTTTGCGGGCGCCCATATCCTTCAGGCCTATGGCCGCCCCTCGCGCGGCCAGCATGCGATCCAGATCGAGATCGACCGCTCGCTTTATATGGATGAGGAAGCCATCGCTCCGAAAGCGGATTTCGGGGCTTTTCAGGCGCTCATGGATGGGATCGTCGGGCGGATCGCGCAGATCGGCCAACCCGAGGCGGGCTGGCTGGCCGCCGAATAGCTAACGCAGCGAGCGGCCTTTCACGATGGCATCCTTGCCGAATTTGGCCCTGATCTTGTCGGCCGCCCGCTCGGCTTCGGCGCGTCGCCCGGCACCCGGATCGAGGAGGTCGCCCTCGCGGTCGGCGTCTTTGGCTGCGACAAGGTCGGAGATGCCAATGCCAAGGAGGCGATAGGGCCCCTCGGCGCCGACCTGATCGAAGAGGCCGCGGGCGGTGCGATAGATGGTGTCGGCCAGTTGGGTCGGCTGGTGCAGGGCGAGCTGTCGAGACAGCAGACGGTGGTTGGCCCGCTTAAGCTTGAGCGTCACCACGTTCCCCGCCAGATCCCGTGCCTTGGCGCGGGCGCTGACCTGTTCGGCGAGGCGCCAGATATGACCGTCTAGAATATCGGGGTCGGCAGTATCCTCATAAAAGGTCGTCTCGTTCGAGATGCTCTTGATCGGCGTATGCGCGGAGACGCGGCGGGCATCCTCGCCCCGCGCCAGATGCCAGAGCCGTTCGCCCATGCCGCCGAACCTCTGGCGCAGCGCGTCGACCTCCCAGCGGGAGAGATCGTCGAAGGTGCGGATGCCGGCGGCCTCGAGCGACTCCTGCGCGGCGGGGCCGATGCCCCAGATGAGGCGCACCGGTTTGGGGCGAAGAAACTCGACCGTCTCGGCCTTGCCGATCACCGAAAAGCCGCGCGGTTTGTCCAGATCGGAGGCAACCTTGGCGAGAAACTTGTTGTGCGAGAGCCCAATGGAGCCTGTCAGGCCCAGCTCGCTCTGCATCCGCTTCACCAGCCGCGCGAGCATGACAGCGGGCGGCGCGCCATGGAGGCGGGCGGTGCCGGTGAGGTCCATGAAGGCCTCGTCGAGCGACAGCGGTTCTACGGTAGGCGTCAATTCGTCCATCAGCGCCCGCACCGCGCGGGAAGCCTCGACATAGGCCTCCATCCTTGGGCGGATGACGATGGCTTCGGGGCAGAGCTTGAGCGCCTGAAACATCGGCATCGCCGATTTCACGCCCTTGATCCGCGCCACATAGCAGGCGGTCGAGACCACCCCGCGCTTGCCGCCGCCAATGATGATCGGCTTGTCGCGCAGCTCGGGATTGTCGCGCTTTTCGACGCTCGCATAGAAGGCGTCGCAATCCATATGCGCGATGGTGAGGTCGAAAAGTTCGGGGTGCGAGGTGACACGCGGGCTGCGGCAGGCCGGACAGCGGGTGCCGGCATCAAAGGTGGTCAGGCAGTCGCGGCAAAGGGCTGGCATGGCCCGACAAGGATACGCCTTGCGCCGGACCCCATCAATGGAGTGTCGACTATTCTAGTGGTTCGGGCGCTTCGCCTGGGGCGAGTTGATCTCGGCCACGACCGCCTGAGCAGCAGCGCGGGGATCGCGGGCGGTCCAGATCGGGCGGCCGACGACGACGTGATCGGCGCCAGCGGCAATCGCCTCGGCAGGGGTCATCACCCGCTTTTGGTCGCCAAGTGCGGCACCAGCAGGGCGCACGCCGGGGGTCACGATCAGCTTGCCTTCGGCTTCGGGAAGGGCGCGGATCATCGCGGCTTCTTGTGGCGAGGCGATGATGCCATCGGCCCCTGCTTCAAAAGCGCGGCCTGCGCGTTCAACGACGAGATCGGCCAATGCGCCCTCTTTGATCAGGCTTGCATCAAGATCGGCGCGGTCGAGCGAGGTCAGGATCGTCACGGCGAGGATCTTGAGGTCTTTGCCACCCGCACCCGCCTTAGCGGCACGGACAACGTGCGGATCGCCGTGGACGGTCAGGAAATCGAGATCGAACATCGAAAGGCCGCGGACGGCGGCCTCGACGGTTGCGCCGATGTCAAAAAGCTTCATGTCGAGAAAGATCTTCTTGCCAAACTCGCCTTTGAGTTCGTTGGCAAGCGCCAGCCCGCCGCCGGTCAGCATGCCAAGGCCGATCTTGTAGAAGCTGACGGCATCGCCCAGCTGTTCGGCAAGTTTTAGACCCTCGAGTGCATTGGGAACGTCCAAGGCAACGATCAGGCGGTCGTCGGCGAGTGGCTTCGACATATTCTGTCCTTTCTCGGCAGGGTCGGGGGGCACATGATGCTGCGGGGTGGCCCTGTCAAGGGTAGGGGCCGAATGCCCCTGATTGGAATCGGTTTTTCGGCGTCTTACTCTTGCGAGAGGCAAACTTTCTTCCCATCTCAAAGTAGAGGCCCGAAACAGGGTGTGCCGCAGAGGCGGGCATCGGCAAACCGGGCGCTTTGAAAAGGAGAATGCGATGAACTTAGAGAAGTTCACGGAGCGGTCGCGCGGTTTCGTTCAGGCAGCCCAGACGATCGCCATGCGGGAAAGCCACCAGAGGCTTGCGCCCGAACACCTTCTGAAAGCTTTGATGGACGACGATCAGGGGCTGGCTGCCAATCTGATCGCCCGCTCGGGCGGCAATGCTGTGCGTGTGCGCGAGGCCGTTGACCTTGCGGTGTCAAAACAGGCCAAGGTCTCGGGCGATGCCGGGCAGGTCTATCTCGATAGCGCGACAGGCAAGGTGCTCGACGAGGCCGAAAAGCTCGCCACCAAAGCAGGCGACAGTTTCGTGCCGGTCGAGCGGATGCTGATGGCGCTCGTGATGGTCAAGTCCAAGGCCAAAGAGGCGCTCGAGGCGGGCAATGTGACCGCCCAAGGGCTCAATTCCGCGATCAACGATATCCGCAAGGGCCGCACCGCCGACACGGCGAGCGCCGAAGAGGGCTATGACGCCCTCAAGAAATATGCCCGCGACCTCACCGAGGCCGCCGAGCAAGGCAAGATCGACCCGATCATCGGCCGCGACGAGGAAATCCGCCGCGCCATGCAGGTTCTGTCGCGCCGCACCAAGAACAACCCGGTGCTGATCGGTGAGCCGGGCGTCGGCAAGACGGCGATCGCCGAGGGCCTTGCCCTGCGGATCGTCAACGGCGACGTGCCCGAGAGCCTGAGAAACAAGAAGCTTCTGGCGCTCGATATGGGCGCGCTGATCGCAGGTGCGAAATATCGCGGTGAGTTTGAAGAGCGGCTGAAGGCCATTCTCAAAGAGATCGAAAGTGCCGCGGGCGAGATCATCCTCTTCATTGACGAGATGCATACGCTGGTTGGCGCCGGCAAGTCCGATGGTGCGATGGATGCGGCCAACCTCATCAAGCCCGCGCTGGCGCGGGGCGAGTTGCACTGTGTGGGTGCCACTACCCTCGATGAATATCGCAAATACGTCGAGAAAGACGCAGCCCTTGCCCGCCGCTTCCAGCCGCTGCTGGTTGAGGAGCCGACGGTCGAGGACACGATCTCGATCCTGCGCGGTATTAAAGAGAAGTACGAGCTGCACCACGGCGTTCGGATTTCCGACTCGGCGCTGGTTGCTGCCGCGACCCTTTCGCACCGCTACATTTCGGACCGTTTCCTGCCCGACAAGGCCATCGACCTGATGGACGAAGCGGCGAGCCGGCTGCGGATGGAAGTCGATAGCAAGCCCGAGGAACTTGACGCGCTCGACCGGCAGATCCTGCAGATGCAGATCGAGGCCGAAGCGCTCAAGAAGGAAGACGATGCTGCCTCCAAGGACCGGCTCGGCAAGCTTGAGAAAGAGCTGGGCGACCTGCAGGAGAAATCCGGCAGCATGACCGCCAAATGGCAGGCCGAACGCGACAAGCTCGAAAGCGCGCGGACTTTGAAGGAAAAGCTCGACAAAGCGCGGGCCGATTTGGAAATCGCCAAGCGCGAGGGCAACCTCGGCAAAGCGGGCGAGCTGTCTTATGGCATCATTCCGCAGCTCGAGCGCGAGCTTTCCGAGGCCGAGACCAAGGAAGACGGTCTCATGGTTGAAGAGGCCGTGCGCCCCGAGCAGATCGCCGAAGTGGTCGAGCGCTGGACCGGTATTCCGACCTCGAAGATGCTCGAAGGCGAGCGGGAGAAACTCCTGCGCATGGAAGACGAGCTTGGCCGCCGTGTGATCGGCCAGAGGGCCGCGGTTCATGCCGTGTCCAACGCCGTGCGCCGTGCGCGTGCGGGCCTGAATGACGAGAACCGCCCCTTGGGTTCGTTCCTG
>JBFEXG010000159.1:0-5775 GCA_041546005.1 Paracoccaceae bacterium | reverse complement strand
GGCCGAGGCTGACCTTTTCGGCGTTGGATCCGGCCTTGTCCTTGAACTGTGTCATCCGGTTCATCCAGCCGACGCGGGCAACGCAGTTGAAGATCCAGCCAAGCTCGGCGTGTTCATGCACCTGAGACTGGTTGAAGAGGATCGACTTTTCGGGGTCGATCCCCGAGGCCAGATAGCCCGCCGCCACTTCGCGGGTCGCGGTCTTGAGTTCGGCCGGATCCTGCCAGACGGTGATCGCGTGCAGATCGACGACGCAGTAAATGGTTTCGAAACCAGCGCCTTGCATCCCTACAAACCGCTTGATCGCGCCGAGATAGTTGCCAAGCGTCAGGCCACCAGACGGCTTGATGCCGGAAAAGACGCGGGGGGTGAATTTGCTCTCGGTCATCGTGAGGGGTCCGGGGCTGGATTTCGGGTTCGGGCTGGCTTACCCATGCTGGCAATGCCCGTCAACATCTGGCGGACCGGAGGCCCCATGCAGAGCGAAAGCCCGTTCAACAAGATCCCGCCCGTCATAGTCCTTATTGTGCTGGCTATTGCCGGGATCGAAGCGGTCTTGACGCTCGCCGAACTTGGCATTGCTGGCGGCGGCGACGCTGTGGGCTGGCGGATCGCCACGCTCGACAAATATGCCTACTCGCCCGCGGTTCTCGATTGGATCGTGGCGCGGGGCGATATGTCTCTTGGGATGCTCCAGCGCTTTGTGACCTATGCTTTTATCCACGGCAGCTTTGTCCACGCGCTGTTTGCCATCATCATTCTACTGTCGCTGGGCAAGTTTGTGGGAGACTCATGGCATCCCGCGTCGCTCGTGATTGTCCTTCTCGCTTCGACCGTCTTCGCGGCGGTGGCGCACGGCCTCCTCGATACCCGCAACACCCCTCTTTACGGAGCCTATCCACCCATTTACGGGCTCATCGGCGCCTATACCTACGTGATGTGGCTGCGCTTCAAGCGGGAAGGGCGGAACAAGTGGTGGGCCTTTCGGCTGATCGGGGTGCTTCTGGCGGTGCAGCTTTTCTTTGGTGTCACCCTCGGGGGCGCGCCACACTGGATGGCCGATGTGTCGGGCTTTGCGATCGGCATCGCGCTTTCCCCGCTCCTCGGCCCCGGCGGCTGGACAGGCTTTGTCGAGCGGATGCGCCAGCGCAGCAATTAGCGGCGGAGTGCGGCGCGGATGTCGCTCATCTGGAACGCGCCAACGAGCTGTCCAATCCCGAAATAGCCGATCAGGCCGATCCCGACGAGCACCGCGAGCGCGCCGTAGCGCAGGGTCGGCAGATCGAGGAAAGGCGCGAGCGCCAGCGCCGCGACCCACAGCAGCGCGCCCATTAGCGCCGAGGCCAAAAGGATGCGCCAGAACCGCACGCGGAAGCGGCGGTCGAGTGTTGCGGCTACGCCCATTCTTCGTGAGGCAAACCACAGCAGGGCGACGCTGGCCCATCCCGAAACGGTCGTGCCAATGGCGGCGGCGATGAAGCCGAAGGTGGGCATGAGGCCAATGGCGATGCCCGCGTTCACCACGAGCGAGGCGAGCGCGAAAAAGAAGGGGCGGCGGGTGTCTTCACGGGCAAAGAACAGCGGTTGAAGCGCCTTTTGCAGGACAAAGCCGGGCAGGCCGAGGCCATAGACCGCCACGGCCAGCGCGGTGGCGGCGGTATCGTCGGCGCCAAACGCTCCGCGCTGGAAAAGGACGCTGACGAGCGACAACGGGATCACGCAAAGCGCCACGGCGGCGGGGATGGTGAGAGCAAGCGAGATTTCGGCGGCGCGGTTGAAGGCGTTACGCCCGCCTTCGGTATCGCCCGCGCGCAAACGGCGCGAGAGATCGGGCAAAAGGACGACGCCCACGGCGATGCCGACCACGCCGAGGGGAAGCTGATAGAGCCGGTCTGCGTAGGACAGCCAAGCCACAGCGCCTTCGTAAAAGCTCGCCACCTGACGGCCGACGAGAAGGTTGATCTGGACAACCCCGCCCGCCATCGCGGCAGGGGCGGCGATCATCGCGAGGCGCTTGAGTTCGGGCGTCATGCGGGGGCGGCGCGGCGTGAGGTTGAACCCCGCACGCTTTGCGGCCTGCCACACCAAGGCAAGCTGGGCGAGGCCCGCCACCGGCACGGTCCACGCGAGCGCATCGCCGACCGGCCATCCCGCCTTGGTGGCAAGGATCATGGCTGTGATGAAAAGAACGTTGAGAAGAACTGGCGCTGCCGCCGCCGCCACGAAGCGGCCCGCGGCGTTCAAAACACCCGAGAGGAGCGCGGCAAGCGAGATGAAGAGGATATAGGGAAAGGCAATCCGGCCAAAACCGACCGCCAGATCGAACCGCTCATCGCCCGCAAAGCCGCTCGCCATCGCCAACACCAGCCACGGCATCGCGAAAAGGGCGATCACCGAAAAGAGGATCAGGATGGCCGCCAAGCCAGCAAAGGCATCACGGGCGAAGCCCTCGGCATCCTCGCCGGCCTCGAGCTTTTTTGAAAACATCGGCACGAAGGCCATGTTGAAGGCGCCCTCGGCAAAGAAGCGGCGGAACATATTGGGCAGGGAAAAGGCGATCAGAAAGGCCTCGGCTACCGGCCCCGTGCCAAGGTAAGCCGCGATCATCATGTCGCGGGCAAAGCCCAAAAGGCGCGAAACCAGCGTCCAGACTCCAACCGTCAGAAAACCGGAAACAAGACGGATCGGCTTCATGCCCGTGCCCTTTCGGCGCCCTGTTCGATGGCGTCTTTCAGTTTCTTCTCAAGTGCCTGCCGCCGGTTCTCGGCATGGAACTTCAGACCGAACATATCTTTCACATAAAAGGTATCGACCGCTTGCTCGCCGAAGGTCGCGATCACAGCGGAGGCGATATAGACGTTATTGGCCGCCAGCGTCCGGGTGAGATCGAACAGAAGACCGGGCCGGTCGCGGGTATCGACCTCGATAATCGTGTAGATCTCGGAGCCTTCGTTATCGAAGGTGATCGACGTGGGCACGCGAAAGGCCTGTTCGCGCTTCTTGATCTTGTCGCGCTCCTTGAGCGCCTCGCGGGCCACGACCTCGCCCTTGAGGGTCCGCTGAATCATCTGCCGCAGTCGTGGCAAGCGGACTTCTTCATAGGGATGCCCGTCGGCATCCTGAATCCAGAAGATCGCGGTCGCGAAACCGTCTTTCGACGTATAGGTCCGCGCATCGACGATATTGGCACCCACAAGCGCCAGCGCCCCCGTCATCCGCGAGAAAAGGCCCGGATGGTCGGCCATGGCAAAGCAGGCGCGGGTTGCATCGCGGTCGGCGTCGAGCATCAGGTCGATGCGGATCTCGTCATTCGGCAGGTCGCGCAGGAGATTGGCGAAGATGACATGCGCCGCCGTCGAAAGCCCCTGCCAATAGGGGCCGTAATGGCGGGCGGTTTCGGTCCGCAAGTCTTTGGCATCCCAGCCTTCAAGCTCTTCGCGCAGGGCTTTCTTGGCCTCTGTCTCGCGCTTCTCGCGGTTGAGGTCTTCAAGCCCGTTCTCGAGTGCATCGCGCGTGGCCTTGTAGAGGCCGCGCAAGAGCATGGCTTTCCAGTTGTTCCAAGTGCCGGGGCCAACGCCGCGAATATCGCAGACGGTCAGCACCGTCAGCAGATCCAACCGTTCGACCGATTTCACCACCTTGGCGAAATCGCGCACCGTCCGCGGCTCGGCGATATCGCGTTTCTGCGCGGTGTCCGACATCAAGAGGTGATAGCGCACCAGCCATTCGACGGTTTCGCATTCTTTCTTGGTCAGCCCCAGCCGCGGCGCCACCTTGCGGGCAATCTGGGCACCCAGCACCGAATGGTCGATATCGCGGCCCTTGCCGATGTCGTGCAGGAGAAGCGCCACATAGAGAACCTTGCGGTTGACCCCCGCTTTCAGGATCGACGAGGCGACCGGCAGCTCTTCGATCAGCTCCTCGCGTTCGATCATCGCAAGGTTCGAGATGCATTGGATGGTGTGCTCGTCGACCGTATAGGCGTGATACATATTGAACTGCATCATCGCCACGATCGGCGCAAACTCGGGGATGAAGGCATCCAGAACGCCAAGCTCGTTCATCCGCCGCAGCGCACGTTCAGGGTTGCCGTGCTTGAGAAGGAGGTCGAGGAAGATGCGGATTGCCTCCGGGTCTTCCCGCAGTTTCCCGTCGATCAGGTGCAGGTTGGCTGCGAGAAGGCGCATCGCGTCGGGGTGCAAAAGCGTGCCGGTGCGAAGTGCCTCTTCGAAAATGCCGAGCATATTGATGGGGTGTTTGAAGAAGCCCTTTTCGTCAGCCACGGTTAGCCGGTTTTGCCGGATCGTGTAGGGGGCCTTGGCACGTTTGCGGCGGCTCAGGAGCCGCGTCAGCATCGGCTCGGCCTTGGTGTGATCGGCTTCGAGCGAGGTGAGGAAGATGCGGGTCAACTCGCCCACGCGGGTGGCGTGGCGGAAATAGTCTTGCATGAAGAATTCGACTGCCCGCCGACCGTCGTGGTCGGTATAGCCCATGCGTTCGGCCACCTGCACCTGCATGTCGAAGGTCAACTGGTCCATCGCGCGGTTTGCGATCATGTGCAGATGGCAGCGCACAGCCCAGAGGAAATCCTCGGCTTTGATAAAGGTCGCGAATTCGTCTGAGGTAAAAACCCCGCGACCAACAAGCTCGCGTGTGTCTTGAACGCCGTTCACATATTTGGCGATCCAGAACATCGACTGCAGATCGCGCAGGCCTCCTTTGCCTTCCTTGACGTTAGGCTCGACGACGTAGCGTTGCCCGCCCTGTTTTCGGTGCCGCTCTGCCCGCTCTTCAAGCTTGGCTTCGACGAACTCGGCAGCGGTGGATTTGAACAGCTCGCTCCAGAGCCGTTTGCGCAGTTTCTCGGCGAGAGCTTCGTCGCCCGTGAGGAAACGAAATTCCACAAGGCTCGTGCGGATCGTGTAGTCCTCGCGGCCAAGGCGCAGGCAATCTTTGATGGTCCGGCTGGCATGGCCGACCTTCAGCTTGAGATCCCAGAGGATGTAGAGCGCGGATTCGATCAGGCTCTCGGCCCAAGGGGTGATCTTGTAGGGCGTTAGGAACAGAAGATCGACGTCCGAGAAAGGCGCCATCTCGCCTCGGCCATAGCCGCCAACGGCAACCACTGCCAGCCGTTCGCCTTCGGTCGGAGTTGCGAGCGGATGAAGGCGGTTGCGGCAGATGTCGAGAACAGCCGTGACAATCTGGTCAGTCAGCCAGCAATAGGCGCGAGTCGTTGGTCGGGCGGCAAAGGGATCTGCCTGAAACGCAGCTTCGATCGCGGCTGAGCCGCGGTTGCGGGCTTTGCCAAGCACCTCGACCGCCGCCTTCCGCACCGACATCGCATCCGATGCATCCGCCAAAGCCGCTGCCAACTCCGACGCGACTGCGGCGGGATCGAAGATCTCGGTCGCCGGGCAGACAAGGCCATCCGGCAGGGCGGCGCGCGCCTCAGAACGGGGTTCTGGCGAAGCTGCGAGGGGCTGGATCAACGATGACCACCTGACTGTTCTGGATTTGCGCCACGGCAAGGCCGCGTTCGTTGGTGCCGTCTGGCAGAAGGCGGAAGATGCCCGCCGTGCCCTGGAAGCCCTGCGGCTGGGTCAACGCCCGAGCGGTCAGTGCATCGCGGTTGCCCGCCGCCACCAGCGCGCCGATGGCGGCGATACCGTCATAGGCGAGGCCTGCGAGCGGGTGCGGCAGGCCGCCGAACATGGCCGCATAGCGGGAGTCGAATTGGGTTGAGACGGAGGTATCGGGCATAGCGAAAATGCC
>JBFEXG010000201.1:0-4693 GCA_041546005.1 Paracoccaceae bacterium | reverse complement strand
GGCGAGCTGACCGTGGCCATCACCGGCCTGTCGTCGGATCCGCTGGGCCTTGTCTTCCAGGAAGGTTCCGAGCTGCAGGATGCCTTCAACGAAGGTCTGCAAGCGATCAAGGATGATGGCACTCTGAACGAGCTCATCATCAAGTGGTGGCCGAAGTAAGCTCTCGCGTTCCGCCCCGGTCCGGACATCCGGGCCGGGGCTTTTTCTTGCCCTGAAAGGCCCTGTCGCATGACTGCCCTCTTCAGCTGGATGCGCGGCATCCGTGCCTCCAACCTCGTCTTCCTCTCCGTCTTCCCCGTCATCATCTGGCTGATCGTCACGTCACGCAGCTATGGACCCGCGTTGAAAGCGGTGCTCGGGATCGAAAGCGATCCTTGGACGCTGTTTGTGATGTTTCTGGCGTTCTCGGCGGTGGGAGTGTCCGGCTTTCTTGGCAGCCTTTGGGCGCTGCGCTCGCTCCGGCCCGATGAAGGCCCCAACAAGACCGCCCGCGACAGACGCAGCGCCGCGCTGGCCTTTGCAGCGCAGACCGTCCTTTTGGCGCTCCTGTCGCAGCTTCCGGCGATCGATACCTATCTGGTCTCGGTGGTGGTCAACGAGTTTGATCCGCGCTCCGTCGATTTCGTGATCGTGGCCGACAACACCTTTATTCTCGATCCCGATTTCCAAGTGGCCATGCTTGTGGCGGCGCACAAATATCTTGTCGTCGCGGCGGGCCTTGCGCTTCTGTCTCTCGGCTGGGCGATCGCGCCGATCTCGGCGCACCGCACATTGGCCGGCAGGGTGCTCTGGATCGCCCTTCTCATGGTCAACTTCGTCGCGGCCTTCTACGTCCTGATGCTTGCGCATGCCGGTTTCGCAGTTGGCCTGATGGTCACGCTGCGCGCGGCGTTTTTCGCCTATGTCGGCGCATCGATTCTGGGCCTTGTCTGGGCGCTCCTGACGCGGCTCAACCCATCGCGCATGGCGTCGATCATCTTTGCGGTTCTTGGTGCAGTGCTCGTCGCCGCTTCGGTCTTCTTCTTTACCCGGCCCCATGTCGAGGTCGAGCTGGTGGGATCGCTGGACGGCCGGATCGGCATCGTTTCGGGCACACCGCAGGGCCTTACCGACACGATCCGCTATGGCGAGTTTGGCGAGGTGACGCCGGACGAACCCTACAAGGTCCGCTCGCTCGCCACCGTCGAACAGGCCGTCGATATGCTTGAGAAAGGAACGATCGCGGCCGCGCTCTTGCCACAAGGGCTTGTTACAGATCTGCCGATCCTCTGGCAGGCCGACTATCTGCCGATCACGACCAAGACCGTCGCTATCGTCTGCCTCGCGCTTGGCGCGTTGTTCCTCCTCCTCGTCGGGATCGGCGCGATTCTGGTGGCGCATCCCTTGGCTGTATTCTCCGATTTCTTCGTCGACACGATCCGCGGCGTGCCGATGCTCGTGATCATCCTTTACGTCGGCCTGCCGCTCGCTGGCGCGCTCAAGAGCGCCTCGGCGGGGTATATCGACCTGCAGATGATGACGCGCGGGATCATGGCCATCGCCATCGGCTATTCCGCCTATATGGCCGAGATTTTCCGGGCGGGTATCGAAGCCATCCCAAAGGGCCAGATCGAGGCAGCGCGGACGCTCGGCCTCAAGGAGCTTCAGATCGCGCGGTTCATCATCGTGCCGCAGGCTGTGGCCATCGTGCTTCCTGCACTTGGCAACGAATTCATCGCGATGCTGAAAGACACCTCGCTCGTGTCAATCCTCTCGGTGCGCGACCTCACTCAGCGGATGCGCGAGTTTCAGGCGCAGAGTTTCCTTGCCTTCGAGCCCTTCAACTCCGCCGCGCTGATCTATGTGCTTCTGACGCTGATCGCCGCCTCGGGGATCAAGTCGCTCGACCGCATGGTTAACAAGGGCAAGTCGCATTGAGTGCAAACGCTCTGACAGCGACAACTTGGTACGATCAGACGGGCATTGCCCCGCCTGAAACGGCGGGGCTTTCCGATCTCGCCCCGGCTTATGACGTTGCCATTGTCGGCGGCGGCCTCGCTGGGGTGGCTCTGCTTCAACTCTTGGGCGAGGCGGGCGTTGCCGCTGTTTTGCTTGAACGCGGCAAGATCGGCGGCGGCGCATCTGGGCGCAACGGCGGCTTTTGCACGCCGGGTTGGGCGGCTGGCGAGGATCAGATCGCCCGGCTCGTCGGAGCGTCAACTGCAAGTCGGCTCGACGAGTTCGCAGTGGGCGGCGTGGCTTGGATGCGCGACAGGCTCGGCCGCGCTGGATATGAGGCGGCCGCGCCACAGGACGGCATCCTGATCGTCTCGCTCTCCGGCAAACCTTTTGCACCGACGGAAACCGGAACGCGCCTTGTCAGCGGCGAGGCCCTTCGTGCCCGAACCACAAGCCCGCGCTATCGCTTCGGCTATGAGACCGAGGCCGGTTTTCAGTTTCACCCTTTGAACTTTCTCCGCGCCCTTGCCCGAGAGGCTATTTCAGGGGGGCAAACCATCGTCGAAGGCGCCGCGATTGATCGCATCGAGCGGAAGGGCGCGGGCTTTTCCCTTACATCCGGTGCCCGAACGATCCGCGCCAGCACGGTGGTTCTGGCAACCGGCGGCTACGGCGGGCGCGAGACAGGGGCGCTTTCGAACATCCTTCTGCCGATTCGCACATATATCGGGGTGACGGACCCGATGCCTGAACTTCTCGAGGCGCATATCCCAACCCGCTACGCAATCGGAGATACGCGCCGCGCCGGCAACTATTACCGCCGCTTGGCCGATGGGCGGCTTCTGTGGGGACTTGGCATCACGGCCTTTGGCACGCTCGATGTCGGGGCCGTCCGCCGCATGGTGCGCACCGATATCGGCAAGATCTATCCCGCCCTCGGGCGCGATATGGACAAAGCAGGGATCGGCGTCGACACCGCCTGGGCCGGAAACATGGGCTATGCCCGCCACTTCATGCCCTATGTCGGCGAGATTGAGCCGGGGCTTTTTACAATCGCCGGCTTCGGGGGCCACGGCATGAACACCGCACCCGCCGCGGCGATTGTTTTGTCAAAAGCTCTCACCAGTGACCGAGAGGCGCTTTCCCCCTTCGCCTCGATCCCGAGGCAAGCGACCTTTGGGCCACTCGGCTTGGTCGCGGC
The DNA here is from genome assembly GCA_041546005.1 of Paracoccaceae bacterium. GTDB lineage: Bacteria > Pseudomonadota > Alphaproteobacteria > Rhodobacterales > Rhodobacteraceae > RFZI01. The sequence continues at coordinate 1,554 of JBFEXG010000201.1, read as the reverse complement.
AGAGGCCAGTTATCGCTGGCGGCAGATGCGTGACAGGCTCGCTGAGGGGCTGAAAGGCTAGACCCTCATGCCGCGGCGAGGCGTCGTTTGCCAACAAGCGTACTCAAGACCATCCCGCCGATCATCGCGATCAGGAACACGGCCCCACCGAGCCCGCCCCACGTCAGCGAGGCGATTGCCGGCCCGGGGCAGAACCCGGCCAGAGCCCAACCGGCCCCGAAGAGGACCGATCCCGTCAATAGCCGGCTGTCGATGAGAGGCTCGGGCAGGGTCGGGAAAGCGTCACCCACAACGGAGGCTTTGCGCCGTGCCGCGATCCGCCACGCAAAAAGCATCGGCAGAATCGCCCCGCCGAGCACGAAGGCGAGGGTCGGGTCCCAGTCGCCAAAGAGATCGAGCCAGCCCTGAACCTTGGCGGTATCGGTCATGCCCGAGATCAAAAGGCCAAGGCCGAAGAGGCCCCCGGAAACGGCAGAAATCAGATTGCGCATTTACAGAACTCCCAAGATGTGGCGAGCCACGAACATGACCACAAAACCGGCGGCGAGGTAGACAAGGGTCGAGACACTGCTCCGCCACGAAAACCGCGACATACCGCAGACGCCGTGGCCGGAGGTGCAGCCATTGGCAAGGCGCGTGCCAAGGCCAACGAGGACGCCAGCCAAAGCCAGAAGCGGCAGATCGCCAGAGACATTTGTCTGCGGGGCACCAAAGATCAGGACGGCAAGCGCCGGCGCACCGATCAAAGCACCCAGAAACCACAGGCGCTCGGTGGCGGCGTCAGGTTCGCTCCCGTCAACGACCGAACCAAGGATGCCGCTAGCCCCAAGGATGCGGGCGTTGCCAAGGAGAAGAACGGCCGCCGAAAGGCCGATCACGAGGCCGCCGGCAAGGCCGAAGAGCCAATCGGATGGGATCGAAGATAGGGACATAGGCAATCTCCTGCGGGTTGCCTCATAGATCGCATCCCCCCTAACCAATTACAATTATTGCAGAAAAATAAGGAGGCCGTGGCAGGGAAGATCACGAATACAGAACGCCGCGTCATTGGCTTGACTGGCACAGGAACAGAATTCCGCACTTGCCGCCCGGCGCGAAACTTCGTTCCGATTTCGACAGGCCCACTCAGGCAGAGATTTCGGCCAAAACCCTATCCAGCATTGTCTCAAGCGCGGCCAGCTGGCTCAGGTCAATGTACTCATCCGGCTTGTGCCCCTGCCCCTGCATGGAGCCCGGGCCGCAGACGACAGCGGGCAGCCCCGCCGCAGCGAAGAAGCCGGCCTCGGTGCCATAGGGAACCTTGAACGACCCGCCTCGCTCCGAAAGGCGCTGCATCAGGTCGACGACCTCTGCCTTTGGGTCCACGGCAAGGCCGGGATAGGCGTTGTGTTCTTCCATCTCGGTCCGGGCTTGCGGAAAGGCGGGCCTGAACCGGTCGGCAGTTTCCTCAGCGCGCGCCCTCAGATCGGCGATCAACGCGCCGGGATCATCCGCCGTGAGGTGGCGGATTTCAAAGTCGATCTCGGCCCGGTCGGGCACGATATTGAGCGCTTT
>JBFEXG010000274.1:0-3324 GCA_041546005.1 Paracoccaceae bacterium | reverse complement strand
TTGCGCTGGGCGGCGAGGAATTCGGCGGCTTCTTCTTCGGCCGATCCGCCGATCTCGCCGATCATGATGATCGACTGGGTTTCCGGATCGTCGAGGAACATGTCCAAAACGTCGATATGCTCGGTCCCTTTGATCGGGTCGCCGCCGATGCCGACCGCGGTCGATTGGCCGAGGCCGAGATCAGAGGTCTGCTTGACCGCTTCATAAGTAAGCGTGCCCGAGCGCGAGACGACCCCGACCGAGCCGCGCTTGTGGATGTGGCCGGGCATGATGCCGATCTTGCAGGCATTGGGCGTGATTACACCGGGGCAGTTGGGGCCAATGAGGCGCGACTTGGAATCGATCAGCGCGCGCTTGACCTTCATCATGTCGAGAACAGGGATGCCCTCGGTGATGCAAACGATCAGCTCCATCTCGGCGTCGATCGCCTCGAGGATCGAGTCGGCGGCAAAGGGCGGCGGGACGTAAATCACCGAAGCATTGGCGCCGGTCTTGGCGCGGGCCTCGTGGACCGAGTTGAAGACAGGCAAGCCGAGATGGTCTTGCCCACCTTTGCCGGGCGTCACGCCTCCGACCATCTTGGTGCCATAGGCGATGGCCTGTTCCGAGTGAAACGTGCCCTGCGAGCCGGTGAAGCCCTGACAGATGACGCGGGTGTTTTCGTTGACGAGAATGGCCATGGTCTTACCCCTTCACCGCTTTGACGATCTTTTGGGCCGCGTCAGCGAGGTTGTCGGCGGCGATGACGTTGAGGCCGGAGCCGGCGATGATTTCCTTGCCCTTCTCGACGTTGGTGCCCTCAAGGCGAACGACGAGCGGCACCTGAAGGCCGACCTCTTTCACCGCGGCGATCACGCCGTCGGCAATCACGTCGCAGCGCATGATGCCGCCGAAGATATTGACGAGGATGCCCTTCACGTTGGGATCAGAGGTGATGATCTTGAACGCCTCGGTGACCTTTTCCTTGGTCGCACCGCCGCCCACATCGAGGAAGTTGGCAGGCTCGGCGCCATAAAGCTTGATGATGTCCATCGTCGCCATCGCAAGGCCCGCGCCGTTGACCATGCAGCCGATCTCGCCATCGAGCGCGATATAGTTGAGATCGAACTTGGAGGCCGCGAGTTCTTTGGGGTCTTCCTCCGTCTCGTCGCGCAAGGCGGCGATATCGGGATGGCGGTAGATGGCGTTGCTGTCGAAGCCCATCTTGGCATCAAGGCATTTCAGATCGCCCTTGTCGGTGACGATCAGAGGATTGACCTCGAGCATCTCGACGTCTTTCTCGACGAAGAGCTTGTAAAGGAGGCCCATCAGCGAAACGCACTGCTTGATCTGCTGGCCTTCAAGGCCCAAGGCAAAGGCGATGCGGCGGCCGTGGAAGGCCTGATACCCGGTGGCGGGATCAACGCTGAACGACAGGATCTTCTCGGGCGTGGCTTCGGCGACCTCTTCGATATCCATGCCGCCTTCGGTGGAGGCGACGAAAGAGATGCGGCTCGTCTGGCGATCGACCAGAAGGGCCAGATACATCTCGCGGTCGATGCCCGAGCCGTCCTCGATATAGACGCGGTTGACCTGCTTGCCCGCGGGGCCGGTCTGTTTGGTGACAAGGGTGCGGCCCAGCATCTTCTTGGCCTCGGCCGCCGCCTCTTCAACCGATTTGGCGATGCGGACACCGCCCTTTTCGCCAGCGTCAGCTTCGACGAATTTGCCCTTGCCTCGGCCGCCTGCGTGAATCTGTGCCTTGATGACCCAAAGCGGGCCGTCGATCGCGCCCGCAGCGGTCTTGGCGTCTTCGGCCCGGGTGATCGGGCGGCCATCGCTGACCGGCGCGCCGTAGGCTCGCAAAAGCTCTTTGGCCTGGTATTCGTGGATATTCATTGCGTCCCTCGCAATTGGCTGGGTTTGTGCCGTCTAAGCACAGGTTTTCTGGTGTAAGAACGTTTATTTTGCGTGACCGCCGGAAAAACCGACATTTGTGATCACAGCGCAAAAAAGTGTGATCACAAAAATGAAAATGTGACCGCCAACATATTTTCGCCAGTGAATCGGATGGTTTGGCGGGATCAGCCCTTGGGCCGGGCAATGCAAAGGACCTGCCCGCGCGGAAGGCGATCGGCCCGCACCTCGCAGGCAAATCCCGCGTCTTGGGCCAGACGGGTGACATCGGCCTCGCAGAAATGAAAAGGGGTCCGGTCAGGATGAGTGACTACCCCGTCTTTCTGGCGATGGCTTTGGGCAAAGCTATCTTCGGGGGCGAGGAAGACGGTGAAGAGAAACATTCGAAGTCGCGGCAGACGCTTGCGGGCGGAGTGGAGCGCGGCCTCAAGCGAGGCGAGCGGCAGGTGGGTGAAGACTGCAAAGGCGAGCGCCACGTCGATATCCTCGGGCACGCCCGGGAAGGCGAAATCGGCGTCTTCGATCAGGCGGGCGGGATCGAGGCGGGATTTGTCGGCAAGCTCTAACTCATAGCCGCGCAGCATCAGATCGCGCGAGGCATCTGTTGCCCAATAGTTGCCGGCGTCGAGCCACGGCACGAGGCGGCAGCCGAGCCGGAGCGAGCCTGCGCCGATATCGAGGAAACGGTCGGAGGGCCTGACGCCCACCTCTTCGAGCATCCGCATCTGGATGCGGCCGGTTTCGTCCCAACGGCCGCCAACGATGTCGCGGTGGCGGCCTTTGGCGAGGGCGTCCTCGTAGAAGCCGGGTTTGAGATAGGGCGAGATCGCCATGCGGCTACCGCCCCTCTCTCTGCCTAGCGTCCGACGCGATCGACGATCGCCAGCATCAGATCGGTGGCCTTGGCCATGTCCTGAACCGAGATCCATTCGCGGGGCCCGTGGATCGCCTGCATTCCTGTGAAGAGATTGGGGCAGGGCACGCCCATCTCGGTCAGGCGCGAGCCGTCGGTGCCGCCGCGGATCGGGATCGAGATGGCCTCAATGCCGATATCCTTGGCCGCGTCGGTGGCGAGGGTGACCGGCGTCATATCCTTCTCGAGCCAGTAGCGCATATTGCGATACTGCGGGCGGATGGTGCAGGTGATCTGGGCGCGCGGCTCGCTGGCCTGAACGGCGGCGCAAACCTGCTGGACCAGCTTGCCCTTGGCCTCGAGCCCCTCCATCTCGAAATCGCGCAGGATGAACTTGATCCGCATCTCCGACGAGCCGCCCGACATATCGGTGGCGTGGATGAAGCCTTCGCGCTCGGCGGTGGTTTCGGGCGTCATCGTCGCTTGCGGCAGGGTAGCGATGATCTTGGAGGCAAGGTGAATGGCGTTGACCATCTTGCCGGTGGCATAGCCCGGGTGGATCGAGACGCCCTTGA
>JBFEXG010000264.1:0-3517 GCA_041546005.1 Paracoccaceae bacterium | reverse complement strand
CTGGAATCCGCGCACAAGGGCTGGGGCGAAAGCGTGATCATCGGCGTGGCGCCGGCAGGGGCCGAGATTGCGACGCGACCCTTCCAGCTTGTCACCGGCCGGGTCTGGCGCGGCACCGCCTTTGGCGGCGCGCGGGGCCGCACCGATGTGCCGAAGATCGTCGACTGGTATATGGAGGGCAAGATCGAGATCGACCCGATGATCACCCACACCCTGAGCCTCGACGAGATCAACACCGGCTTTGATCTGATGCACGAAGGCAAGTCGATCCGCTCGGTGGTGGTTTATTGAAGCGCCGGAATGGTATCAAACCGGGCGGGGCCCGTCGCTTTGATTGAGCCGGACTGTCAATGTGGCCGGTGCGTTCCTATATCGAAGGATATGCATAGCCCTGCTGCATCTGGCGGCGGAGACAATCGAAAGATACCATGGCGAACAACAGCCTCCCCCTTCTCGCCGTTCTGATCGACGCCGACAATATCCCGGCCCGTTTTGCCGAAGCCATACTCAAGGAAATCACGGCCTTTGGCGAACCTGCGCTCAGGCGGGTCTATGGCGACTGGTCCTCGCCGATGCTCAAGCTCTGGTCGACAAAGGTTCACGCGCTTGGACTTGTTGCGCATCAGGAGACGGCGAACACCAAAGGCAAGAACGCCTCGGACATCGGGCTTGTGATCGACGCGATGGATCTGCTGCACACCGGCCGGTTTGACGGCTTCGTTCTTGTGTCCTCCGACAGCGATTTCACTTCGCTGGCCAATCGCATCCGCGAACAGGGCCTCGACGTGATTGGCATCGGCGAAAGCAAGACGCCGGAATCGCTGCGCAATGTCTGCACCCGTTTCGTGATGATCGAAAACATCGTCGACGAGCCAGCTACGGCCACGCCCAAGGGCAAGCCCGTCGCGCCAAAGCCGGGCAAGAGACCTGTGGCCGAGGCGATTCCGCTCATCTTCAAGGCGATGGAGAAAATCGAACAGGAAGATGAATGGTATCAGTTGGGTCGGGTCGGTCAGGCCATTCAGGCTGACAATCGGGATTTTGACACGCGCAGCTATGGCAAGAGCAAGCTGTCCGATCTGGTGGCTGACCTCAAACGGTTTGAAACCAAACGCGAGGGCAACCATGTTTATCTCAGGCGCATCGACTGAGGCATGCGCCGCAGGGCTTGTCTGACGGAACATTGTGATTAGGTTGGTCATATCTCCTGACCAGAGGCCCATATGATCCCCGGAACCACCTTCCGCCGCCGTTTCCGCGACCTGTCCGAGCAGGAGATTCTCGCGCTCGCCATCTCGTCCGAAGAAGACGACGCGCGCATCTATCGCTCCTATGCCCAGCGCCTTCAGGCCGAGTTTCCGGCCTCGGCGGCGGTGTTCAACGCCATGGCCGAGGAAGAGGACGATCACCGCGCGCGGCTCATCGAAGTTCACAAGGCGCGTTTCGGCGATGTGATCCCGCTCATACGGCGCGAGCATGTCTCGGGCTATTATGCCCGTCGGCCGGTATGGCTCGTCGAAAACCTGAGCCTTCCGCGCATCCGCGAAGAGGCGGCGCAGATGGAGCGGGACGCCGAACGGTTCTATCTCGCCGCTGCTGCCCGCACGACCGATGCCGATACGCGCAAACTCCTCGGCACGCTCGCCGCTGCAGAGGCCTCGCACCAGCACAAGGCAGGCGAATTGGAGGCGGCACATCTGGCCGACGATGCCCGCTCGGAAGAAGAACAGGCCGCGCATCGCCAATTCGTCCTGACATGGGTCCAGCCGGGCCTTGCGGGCCTGATGGATGGCTCAGTCTCGACGCTTGCGCCGATCTTCGCCACCGCCTTTGCCACCCAAGACACATGGACGACCTTCCTCGTCGGCCTCGCCGCCTCGATCGGCGCGGGCATCTCGATGGGCTTTACCGAAGCCGCCTCGGACGATGGCCAGATCTCCGGCCGCGGCTCGCCCTTCAAACGGGGCGTCGCGGCGGGCGTGATGACCACGGTCGGCGGCCTCGGCCACGCGCTTCCCTATCTCATCACCGACTTCTGGACCGCGACCTTCATCGCCTTCGCCGTGGTCTTCGTCGAGCTTTGGGCCATCGTCTGGATCCAGAACCGCTATATGGAAACGCCGTTCCTCAGGGCCACGTTCCAGGTGGTCCTCGGCGGCGCGCTTGTTTTCGCCGCAGGCGCCCTGATCGGCTCCGGCTGACGGTTCCGCTTGGCGATATTAGGCGCTAGAAGGGCGCAACGATGGAGCCCGTGATGAGCCGACCCAAACCTGTTGTCCTGTGTATCCTCGATGGCTGGGGCAAGCGCGAAGACCCGACCGCGAATGCCCCTGCGCTGGCAACCACGCCGACTTTCGACCGGCTTCTGGCCACCTGCCCCCATGCCGAGCTGATCACCCACGGCCCCGATGTCGGCCTGCCGACCGGCCAGATGGGCAATTCAGAGGTGGGCCACACCAATATTGGCGCGGGCCGCGTTGTCGCGATGGACCTTGGCCAGATCGACCTCTCGATCGAAGACGGCAGCTTTGGCCAACGCCCCGCGTTGCAAAGCTTCATCGCAAAGATGAAGGCTTCGGGCGGCACCGCGCACCTCATTGGCCTCGCTTCGCCCGGCGGGGTTCATTCGCATCAGGCGCATATCGCCGAGGCGGCCCGTGTGATCCACGCAGCAGGCGTTCCCGTGGTTATCCACGCTATGACCGACGGCCGCGATGTGGCCCCGAAGTCAGCCGCGGGCCAGATCGCCGAGTTGGAAGCCGCCCTTCCCAACAGCGCAAAGATCGTCACGGTGGTCGGGCGTTACTTTGCGATGGATCGCGACAACCGCTGGGAGCGGGTCGAGCAAGCCTATCGCTTGATGGTCGAAGGTCGAGGTGTTGCGCCTGCTGCCGAAAGCGCCACCGCAGCCATCGAAGCAGGCTATGCCGCTGGCAAAACTGACGAATTCCTTCCCGCGACCGTGATCGGCGATTTCACGGGGATGAAGGAAGGTGACGGCCTCTTCGCCCTGAATTTCCGCGCCGACCGAATGCGCGAGATCCTTGCCGCCATTGGCGATCCGTCGTTCGCGGCCTTCGACGTGTCGGGCCGCCCCCGCCTCGCGGCGATGCTCGGCATGGCCGAGTATTCCGACCAGCACAGCACCTATATGGAGACGGTTTTCCCGAAAGAGGCCATCGTCAACACGCTGGGCGAATGGGTGGCCAAACAGGGGATGACCCAGTTTCATCTCGCCGAGACCGAGAAATACCCCCACGTCACCTTCTTCCTCAACGGCGGCAAGGAAGCGCCCGAGCCGGGCGAGGATCGCTATATGGCCCCCTCGCCCAAGGTCGCGACCTATGATCTTCAGCCCGAGATGTCGGCCGAGGAAGTCACCGATCATTTCGTCGGCGCCATTGAGGCGGGCTACGACCTGATCGTGACGAACTATGCCAACCCCGACATGGTCGGGCATACCGGCGATCTTCAGGCCGCGATCAAGGCCTGCGAGGCGGTAGATCAGGGGCTTTCG
>JBFEXG010000217.1:0-4245 GCA_041546005.1 Paracoccaceae bacterium | reverse complement strand
CGGCCTTGGCCTCAAGTTTTCGGCGATGATGCTGGCCTTCTCGGGTGGCAACATCGTTCTGGCGCTTCTCCTTGTGATCATCGCCAGCCTGATCCTTGGCATGGGCCTGCCGGTCACCGCGGCCTATATCGTCCTGATCATTCTCGTCGGCCCCGCGCTGACCGAGGAGTTCGGCGTGCCGCTCCTGATCGCGCACCTCGTTGTCTTCTGGTATTCGCAGGATTCCAACGTGACGCCACCCGTGGCGCTCGCGGGTTTTGCCGCCTCGGCCATCTCGGGATCGAAACCGATGGAGACAAGTTTTCAGGCGTGGAAATACGCCAAGGGCCTCTATCTCATCCCGCTCTTTATGGTCTTCAACGACTCGATCATTCTTGGCGGGCCGCTGCACGTTGTGCTTTGGAACGGGTTCCTTGCGATCATCGCGCTGGTCGCTTTCGCGGCCATGCTTGAGGGCTTCTTGTTCGCGACGCTATCTGTCGCACTCCGCGTGCTTCTTGCGCCCGCTATTGTGCTTGTGTTCTGGCCGGATTTCCGTTTGGAACTCGTCGGAGTGATCGTGATGCTCGGTGTCCTTGGCCTGAACTGGTCAACCGGGCGCAAGACCGCCTCCTAACCGCCAAACACGGACATCGCCCAAATGCACGACATCTCGCCCGAGCTTCTTTCCGAAATCCGCGCCCGTTTCGCCCATGTGGATACCTGCCCTTTCGAGGGTGAGCGGGTGTTCTTTGAAAACGCTGGCGGTGCGCTGACGCTCAATTCGGTAGTCGAGACCTCGGCCAAATTCGCCGCGATCCCCGACAATCAGGGCCGCGACAATCCCGCCGCCAAGGCGCTGCAGGCGATCATCGACCAGTCGAAAGACGATATGCGAGTTCTCTTCGGCGCGCCGAAGGGATCGTTCTTCGTCGGTGAAAGCGGGACCGAGCTTCTTTTCCGCCTGATCAGCGCTGCAATTCTTGCCGCACCGCAAGGCCGCGTGCTTGGCTCGACGCTCGAACACCCCGCCTCGCGCAGCGCCTGCGACCGCTGGGCCAAGATCGCGGGCAAGCCTTATGTCGTCGTGCCGCATGACGTTGAAAACGGCATCGTCACCGCCGAACACTACCTGCCCGAGATCACCCCCGACACCGTGGTTGCCACGATCCTGCATACTTCGCCGGTCACCGGCATGGGCGTCGATGTGGCCGCGATCTCGAAAGCGATCCGCAAGGTCGCGCCCGATTGCCTTATCATCGTCGACGGCATCCAGCACGCCGCCCACGGCCGCCTTGATATCGAGAGCTATGGCATCGACGGCTATGTGATCTCGCCCTACAAGGTCTTCTCGCGGCACGGCTATGGCGTGGCTTGGGTCTCCGACCGCCTCGCCAAGCTGCCGCACAACCACCTTCTCAACGCCCCCGGCGGCCCGTGGGAGATGGGCACTCGCGACACCGGCGCCTATGCGACCTTCTCGGACGTTGTCGGCTATTTCGAATGGCTGGGAAGCCGCGTGACCGACAGCACCGACCGCCGCGAGCGCATCCGGGCGGCAGGCGAAGCAATCCACGCCCACGAGGCGCGGCTCACCAATGCGATGCTGCACGGCTTTGGCAATCTCAAGGGCCTTGCCGATCTGCCTGATGTGATCATCGTTGGCGGTGTTGATAATCCCGCGCGCGAAGGCCTTGTCTCTTTCGCCATCAAGGGCAAGGCCTCGACCGAGATCGTCGAGGCGCTGCGGCTGAAGGGCGTGCGCGTTCATACCCGCAAGGCCGATCACTATTCGGGCAATATCCTTGATCCGATGGGCCTTGATAGCTGCATCCGCGTCTCGATGTGCCACTACAACAGCGAGGCCGAGGTGGCCAAATTCCTCGCCGCGATGCAGGAAATCGCCTACGCCTAGGGCGTTTTACGGAATATCCGCGTCGAGCGGAATATTTCCTCAAGCTTCTCGATCCGCTCGCGCGATTCTTCCCAGTCGCGCGATTGAACATCCGCGATCAGAGCCTCGGAAATGAGGTTGATGGCGATAGTTGAATCCCAACTGGAGGGCACTTCGACCATCGCGTTGAATGTGTGGTTGGCTATCTTGCTGACCGGCGATCCCCACTGATCGGTGAAAAGGATGATCGTTGTGCCCTGTTCCTTCGCAAGCCGGGCCAGCTTGGCGAGCTCCGACTCATAGCGGCGGATATCGAAGAGGATCAGGACCGAGCTCTCGTTCATGTCGAGAAGATATTGCGGCCAGACGTTGGGCGACTGCGCGAGCAGCGTGACGTTGGGGCGGATGATCTGCAGGTGGTTGAAGAGATAATCCGCGTTGGACCGGGTGATCCGCCCGCCTGTGAGGTAAACTCCTCGCGCTGGATCAGCGAGGATTTCGGCCACGGCGTTGAAGGTTGCCGGATCAAGGCGCTCGATCGTGTGCTGGAGATTATCGAAGACAGCTTCGGCGAAATCCCGGAAGGCCGGGGAATCAGAGCGATTGGCGAGCCAGCCGTCGCGTTTGCGGATCGGTTTCTTGATCTGCGCCGAGGCCTCTTGCCGCAAAGCGCTTTGAAACTCGGGGAACCCGTCAAACCCAAGCTTGCGCGCCATACGGATGACCGTCGGTGTCGAGACATTGGCCACCGCCGCGAGCTTGGTGATCGATTGCAGCCCGGCAATCGGATAATCCCGCAATAGAACATCGGCCAACTGCCGCTCTGCCGGCGTCAATGTGCCGGTGTTGTCTTGGATAATCTCTTTGACGATGCGGTGGCTGCGCGGCTTCATTGAACACTCTGTAACTTTCTCTACAGACTAGCCTCACCCCGAAGCGTCGTCTACGAAAATTTCTTGACAGGTCAAAAATGGCTGTAGCTAATGCTTCCATGAAACGCCCTGCTGCCAAGCATATTCTTGCCCCCGACGAGGGCCCCGCCGCTGCGGTCTACCGCGCAGATGGGCGTGCGCCGGTGCTGCTTGTCTGCGAACACGCGAGCTCTTTCATTCCTGCCTCTCTGTCCAATCTTGGGCTGGCCGATGCCGACCGCCTTAGCCACGCGGTCTGGGACATCGGCGCCATCGACATGGCGATGCATATCGCCGACCTTCTGGATGCGCCGCTCGTTCATTCGCGCGTGTCGCGGCTTGTTTATGATTGCAACCGCCCGCCCAGCGCCGCCTCGGCCTATCCCGAAAGATCTGAAACGGTCGAGGTTCCAGGCAATCGCAATCTGAGCGAGGCAGATCGGGCTCTGCGAGCCAGCGAAGTCTATGATCCGTTCCGTCAGCTTCTGGCCTCGACCCTCGACGGATTTGCCACAAGACCCGCGCTCATCACGATCCACACCTTCACGCCAACATGGTTCGGAAATCCCCGCGCCACCGAGCTTGGCGTCCTCCATGACGCAGACGATCAGCTGGCCGAATCCGTTCTGGCCGCAGCGCTGAGCCAGACCACATTACGGGCCGAGTTGAACCAACCCTACGCCGCCGTCGACGGCGTTACGCATACGTTGCGTGAGCACGCCGTCCCGCGCGGCATCGAGAACGTGATGATCGAGGTGCGCAACGACCTCGTCTCTGATCAAGCCGGCGCAGACCGGATCGGCACCATGCTTGCCTCGATCTTTGCCGAGGCGCTCAACCTACCAACCACCACGCGACAGGGAGCAACGTGATGGGGCTGATGAAAGGATACATCAAGATCGTCGACGGCTTTAACCGCCGGATCGGGCGCATCGTGATGTATGGGATCTTCGTGATGATGGGGATCCTTCTGTGGTCGAGCTTTTCCAAGGTCGGCAGCGATCTTGGTTTCAACATCAACCCCTCGCTCTGGACACTTGAAATGGCCCAGTTCGCGATGGTCGCCTACTATATTCTCGGCGGGCCCTATTCGATCCAACTTGGCTCGAACGTGCGGATGGACCTGATCTATGGCGAGCTATCGAACCACCGCAAAGCCTGGGTCGACAGTTTCAGCGTGCTCTTTCTGATTTTCTATCTCGGGGTTCTTCTCTGGGGCGGGATCGAGAGCACCCAGTATTCCTTCAAACACGGCGGCGAGCGAAGCCCGACCGCCTGGCGGCCCTATCTCTGGCCGATCAAGGTCATCATGGTCACTGGCATCGCGCTCATGCTGCTTCAGGCTATCTCGGAGCTTTTCAAAGACATCCTGCGCATTCGCGACGAGGAGATCGCCTGATGTCCTACGAAATGATCGCCATTCTGATGTTCTCGACCATGATGCTGATGCTGTTGACCGGT
>JBFEXG010000335.1:0-2515 GCA_041546005.1 Paracoccaceae bacterium | reverse complement strand
TTCCAGGTGGTGCCGGGATCGTCATCCTCGTGGTCCATCGAGGAAAGCTGCTGGGCCCATGTGGATTTCTTGGTGGCAATGGTGGCGCGGCGCTCGGCGCGGCCCGCATCGCCCGCTTTGGGCGAGAGGCGGTCCATGATCCCGCGGGCGACCTTGGCGGCATCGCCGATGATGCCGACGCTGATCTTCTTGGTGAGGCCGATCCGGTCGGGGTTGATATCGACCTGGATGATCTTGGCCTCGCGCGGCCAGTAGTCGATGCCATAGCCCGGCAGGGTCGAGAAGGGGTTGAGGCGGGTGCCGAGGCAGAGGACGACGTCGGCCTGCGAGATGAGCTCCATCGCCGCTTTCGAGCCGTTATAGCCCAAGGGGCCAGCAAAGAGGGGGTGCGAGCCGGGGAAGGCATCGTTGTGTTGATAACCGACGCAAACCGGCGCGTCGAGCCGTTCGGCAAGGCGCATGGAATCGGGGATCGCGCCGCCGAGAACGACGCCAGCGCCGTTGAGGATCACGGGGAACTTGGCCGAGGACAGCAAATCGGCGGCCTTTTGCACGGCCTCTTCGCCGCCCGAGGGGCGCTCGAATTCGACGATGGCGGGCAGGTCGATGTCGATGACCTGAGTCCAGAAATCGCGGGGCATGTTGATCTGGGCAGGCGCCGAGGCGCGGCGGGCGTTGAGGATCACGCGGTTGAGAACCTCGGCCACGCGCGAGGGGTCACGCACCTCTTCCTGATAGGCGACCATTTCTTCAAACATCGCCATCTGCTCGACCTCCTGAAAGCCGCCCTGACCCATGGTCTTGTTGGCGGCCTGCGGTGTCACGAGCAGGAGTGGCGTGTGGTTCCAGTAGGCGGTTTTCACGGCGGTGACAAAGTTGGCAATGCCGGGGCCATTCTGGGCGATCATCATCGACATCTTGCCAGAGGCGCGGGTGTAGCCGTCGGCCATCATGCCGCCCGAGCCTTCGTGGGCGCAGTCCCAAAAATTGATACCAGCCTGCGGGAAGAGATCGGAGATTGGCATGAAGGCCGAGCCGATGATGCCGAAAGCATCGGTGATTCCGTGCATCTGAAGGACTTTGACGAAGGCCTCTTCGGTGGTCATTTTCATAATGTGATTCCTCAAACAACTTGGGCCGGCGCGATGCCAGCTTTGCCCACACCATAGGTTCTGGGAGGGGTGCGCGTTAGGGCCAGATGAAACGGGCAAATAGGGCCAGTTAATGGGCCAGGTCGGCTGTGGCCCGCGCGATGAGCGCGACCCCCTCGCGGATGCGGGTGGACGGGATTGAGGAATAGGCGAGGCGATAGAAATTTCGCGGGCGATCGGAACCTGCGAAAAAGCTTTCGCCCGGCTCGATCAGCACCGATTGCTTTTGCAGCGCGAGCGCCAGCTCGCTTGTATCGACGCCATCAGGCGCCTGCATCCAGACGGACGAGCCGCCAAAGGTCGCCTGCCCGGCGACCGTGAGGCCATAGTCAGAGATGGCCGCATCAAGAACCTTCCTTCGCTCGAGATAGGCGCGCGACATCCGGCGGATCAGAGCATCGTAATGGCCGAGCGAGAGGAAATAGGCTGCGGTGCGCTGCACATGCCCGGGGGGATGGCGCAAGACGCTGGCGCGGAGCGCGCGGGCCTCGCGGATAAAGGGCGCCGGGCCGACGAGATAGCCGAGGCGTAGGCCGGGGAAGAGGGATTTCGAAAAGCTGCCGACATAGATGACGCGCCCTTCACGATCGAGCGACTTGAGCGCGGGCGAGGGTGGATTGAGGAAGGACATTTCGAATTCATAGTCATCCTCGACGATCAGGAAATCGTCGCGCATGGCCCTCTGAAGGAGCGCCTTGCGGCGAGCAAGCGGCATCGTCGCTGTGGTCGGGCATTGGTGCGAGGGGGTGGTGTAGACCACGTCGACCCCATCGGGCAGGGCCGCCGGATCAAGGCCCTGCGCATCGATGGGAACAGTCGCAAGTTGGCAGCGCGACTGGCTCAGGATCGAACGAAGCGCGGGATAGGACGGATCTTCGATTGCCGCCATGCGCCGCTGGTTGAGGAGGACTTGCGCTGTGAGCCAAAGGGCGTTCTGCGCGCCGAGTGTAACGAGGATTTCGTCGGGGCCGGCAAGGATGCCGCGGCGCGGAAGGGTCTGGCGCGAGATGAACTCGACGAGTTTGGGGTCATCGGCGGCGTAATAGTCGGTCGTCAGCGCGCTGAAATCCCGCTTGCCCAAGGCCTGAACCGCGCAGAGGCGCCAGTTGGCGGCATCGAACAGGGTCTGGTCAGCTTGGCCGTAGATGAAGGGATAGCGATAGCTGGCCCAGTCGGCGGGCTTTTCGGGGCCAAGCGAGGCAGTGACGCGGTGGCCAAGGATGCGGGCCCAATCGACATTGCCGCTGCCAGCGGGGGTGGCAGGAAAGGAGGGCGGCTCGGGGGCATTGTCGGAGACGAAATAGCCAGAGCGCCCGCGCGACGAGAGGTAATCGTCGGCCATCAGCTCGGAATAGGCGAGGGTT
>JBFEXG010000343.1:0-2393 GCA_041546005.1 Paracoccaceae bacterium | reverse complement strand
TCTGGCCGAACGGCTGCGCGGCAGTGGTGAGGACGTTGTCCTGACCCGCGAGCCGGGCGGCAGCCCCGGCGCCGAGGAGATCCGACAGCTCCTTCTCACGGGTGATCCTGAGCGCTGGTCGGCCGAGACGGAAATCCTTCTTTTCACCGCCGCCCGCCGCGATCACCTCGAAAAGATGATCCTGCCGGCGTTGGCCGAGGGCCGCACAGTCATCTCCGATCGGTTCGCCGATTCCACCCGCGTCTATCAGGGCGCAACGCGCGGCGATCTGCGCGGCACGGTCGACAAGCTCCACGCGCTGATGATCGGCCGCGAGCCGGATCTGACCTTCGTCATCGACATGGACCCCGAAGCAGCCCTGAAGCGCGGCCTTGCCCGCAAGTCGGGCGAAGACCGGTTCGAGGATTTCGGCCTCGGCTTTCAGGAAACCCTGCGGCACGGCTTCCTCGCCCTTTGCCACGATTTCCCCAAACGCTGTGTCCTGATCGACGGCAACCGCGATGCCGCCGCCATCGCCACGGAAATCGCCGAGATCGTCGGGGATACCTGATGAGCGAGGATCGCCCAGAGCCCGACCGGATCGAAGGCGCCCCGCATCCGCGCGAGACCTTGCGCCTGATCGGTCAGGATCGAGCGGAAGCGGATTTCCTTCAAGCCTATACCTCTGGCCGCCTTCATTCCGGCTGGCTCATCACCGGCCCCAAAGGTGTCGGCAAAGCCACCCTCGCCTATCGCATCGCGGCCTTTCTTCTGGCCGAAAGCCCCGAAGAGGCGGGTGGCGGCCTTTTTGGCGATGCCCAACCCGAGCCCACAAGCCTCGACATTTCGCCCGATCACCCCGAACGCCGCCTGATCCTCGCTGGCAGCCACCCGCGCCTTGCGGTGATCCGGCGGGCGGTCAACGAAAAGACCGGCAAGCTGCAGGCCGAGATCACCGCCGAGCCGGTGCGCGACCTCAAGAAGTTCTTCCATATGTCGGCCACAGATGGCGGGCGGCGGGTGGTAATTGTCGATGCCGCCGACGAGATGAACGTGACCGCCGCCAACTCGATCCTCAAAGAGCTAGAAGAGCCCCCTGCGAAAACGACGATCCTTCTGATCGCGCATCAGCCCGCGCGGCTTTTGCCAACGATCCGCTCCCGCTGCCGCGAATTACGCTGCGTGCCGCTTCAGGCCGAGGAGATGGCCGAGGCGATGGATCAGGCGGGCGTCCATATCGACGAACGCGAGGCGATGGCGGCGCTCACCGGCGGCTCGGTCGGCGAAGGCGTGCGCCTTGCCATGCACGATGGCCTTGCGCTTTATGCCGAGCTGATCGCTCTCCTCTCGCGCCTGCCGCATATCGACCGCCCCGCCGCTTTGGCCCTTGCCGAAAGCTGCGCGGGCAAAGGGGCCGAGGTGCGCTTCCCACTTGTTATCGACTTGCTAGAGCATTTCATCGCCCGCACCGCCCGCGCCGGCCTTTTGGGCGAGCCCGACCGGCAAGGCGCCCCCGGCGAGGCGCGGCTGATCGGCAAGCTCGCGCACGACGACCGCGCGGCACGCCGCTGGGCGCAGCTTCAGCAGGATCTGAGCGCGCGCATCCGTCACGGGCGGGCGGTCAATCTTGACCCTGCGGCACTGATCCTCGATATGCTGTTCAAGATTGAAGAGGTGGCGCAGGGCGTCACCACAGCCTGAGACGCCCCCGTGAGCCAGCCGCCTGCCATCGTCGACAGCCATTGCCACCTCGACTTCGCTGATTTCGACGGCGAGGTTGATGACGTTGTGGCCCGCGCTGCCGCGGCTGGTGTCACCCGCATGGTCACGATCTGCACGCGGATGGAGAACGAACCCAAGGTTCGCGCCATTGCCGAGACGCACGATGGCGTCTTCTATGCCGCGGGCGTGCATCCGATGAGCGTGGAAAAGCAGCCGCTTGTTTCGGTCGACGATCTCGTGGCCCTCGCCCGCCACCCCAAGATGGTCGACATCGGCGAAACGGGCCTCGATTATCACTACACCCCCGAGAGCGCCGATCTTCAGCGCCGCTCGCTCCG
This sequence comes from Paracoccaceae bacterium, assembly GCA_041546005.1. Classification (GTDB taxonomy): domain Bacteria; phylum Pseudomonadota; class Alphaproteobacteria; order Rhodobacterales; family Rhodobacteraceae; genus RFZI01. The sequence goes on along the minus strand of JBFEXG010000343.1, from coordinate 354 downwards.
CATCCACATCGACGCCGCCCGCGAGACCGACCTGCCGCTCATCATCCACGCCCGCGACGCGGACGAGGATATGGCGGCGATCCTTGCCGAAGGGTATCGCAACGGCGCCTACACTTGCGTGATGCACTGCTTCTCCTCGGGCGCGGGGCTTGCCAAGGCAGCGCTTGATTTGGGCTTCTATCTCTCGATGTCCGGCATCGCCGCTTTCCCGAAAAGCGGAGACCTCCGCGATATCTTCGCCACCGCCCCGCTCGACCGTATTCTTGTCGAGACCGACAGCCCCTACCTCGCCCCGCCGCCGCACCGTGGCCGCCGCAATGAGCCGGCCTATACCGCGCATACCGCCAAGGTCGG
>JBFEXG010000281.1:0-3226 GCA_041546005.1 Paracoccaceae bacterium | reverse complement strand
GTCGATCTCGACTTCGCGCATCGTCTGATTGCCCATGCGACTGGCCCTGATATTCGCCTGACCATCGTCAAAGGTGCGGATCACCGCTTCTCGACGCCCGATTGCCTCGCTTTGATCGCGCAAAGCATCGCCGAGGTGACAGACCGGATCGCTTGAGGGCTTCTCGCCGTGCGCGGCTTGGGGCATGGTGCGGCAAGGCGGGCAAAGATCCGCGTTTCATACAAGGCAGATCATGTTTTCAGTTTCTGAGCCGTGCCCATGAGCGATCCTCTCGTCTTCCTCCCTGGGCTTTTGTCCGACGCGCGGGTGTTCGAGCCGCAGATCGCTGCCTTGTCGCGGCACCTGCCAATCACGATCCTGCCCACCGGCAAATGCGACACGGCCGAAGAGGCCGCGACCGAGATTCTCGAAGCGCTGCCGGGCAAGGTTTCGCTGTGCGGTATGGGCCTAGGCGGCGTGATCGCGATTGAAATGCTGCGCCTTGCGCCGGAGCGCATCGGACGGATCGCGCTGATCAATACCTCGGCACAGGCCGATACCCCAAACGAGGCCGCCGCCCGCGAGCCGAAGATGGTGGCGGCCAAGACCGGCCGCTTTGGCGAGATCGTCAGGGAGGAATTCGCGCCAGCCTTTTTTCATCCCGCGCCGAGGCGGACCGACCTTGTGGTCCGGATGACCGAGATGGGGCGTGGCATTGGCGCCGAGGCCTATCTTCGTCAAGCGCGCCTGATGCAAAAACGGAAGGACCAGCAGGCGACGCTGCGCAAGTCGAAGGTGCCGGCGCTGATCGTTTGCGGCGCTTCGGATCCGACAATCCCAGTTCGCCGGCACGAATTCTTGGCCGAGTTGATGCCGAAGGGGCATCTGGCCCTTATCGAAGGAGCCGGCATCGTGCCGACACTCGAACAGCCCGAGGTTGTGACAACGGCCCTTAGAAGCTGGCTGAACCTGCCGCCGCTTTAGGCGGCGACGATCTTCGGCTTTTGCGGCTTGGCCTCGCCCGAATTGGCGTCGATGAAATCGAGAACCAACGGACGGATGTTGTTGCGCCAGCTGCGCCCAGCGAAGATGCCGTAGTGTCCGGCGCCGGGCTCAAGGTGCCAGGCCTTTTTCGCCTCGGGCAGGCCGGTCAGAAGGTCAAGTGCAGCCTTGCACTGGCCGGGGGCCGAGATGTCATCCTCTTCGCCTTCGACGGTTTTCACCGCCACAGTGGTGATCTTCGAGAAATCGACGTGGCGCCCGCCCACGGTAAAGACGTTGCGGGCGATCTCGCGGTTCTTGAAGACGCGCTCGACCGTCGAGAGATAGAACTCTGCCGTCATGTCCATCACGGCGAGATATTCGTCGTAGAAGGTGTTGTGCTTGTCGTGGTCCGAGGCTTCGCCCTTGGCGACACGGAAGATCTGATCCGTGAATGCCTTGGCATGGGTGCTGGCATTCATCGAAACGAAAGAGGCGAGCTGCAAGAGACCCGGATAAACCTGACGCCCGACACCATCGTGTTTGAAGCCGACCCGCTGGATCATCGTCTGCTCAAGCTGACCCATTGTGACGGTCCGGCCAAAATCGGTAACCTCGGTGTGGTTGGCCTCCGGATCAATCGGCCCGCCGATGAGAGTAAGCGAGCGGGGTTGGGCGGCCGGGTCTTCCTCGGCGAGATAGGCGGTGGCGGCAAGTGTCAGCGGCGCGGGCTGGCAAATGGCGATCACATGGGTATCGGGGCCGAGATGACGCATGAATTCGACGAGGTAGAGGGTATAGTCCTCAACGTCGAACTTGCCTGCGCTCACAGGGATGTCGCGGGCATTGTGCCAGTCGGTGACATAGACATCACAGTCGGGCAGGAGGCTGATCACGGTCTTGCGCAAGAGGGTTGCATAGTGGCCCGACATGGGCGCCACGAGCATGACGCGGCGCTTGCGCGGTTTGCGGCCCGGCACGAGGAAATGGATGAGATCGCCAAATGGCTTCTTCACTGCGGTCTCGATGCGGACGGTATGATCCTTGCCATCTTCGGTCGTGACGGCGCCGATGCCCCAGTCGGGTTTGGTCACCATCCGCTCGAAGCTGCGCTCGGTGACCTCGCCCCAAGCGCCCAGCCATTCGACCCAAGGATTGGCGGCGGAAGCCATCGCTGGATAGGCCGCAAAGGCCCGCGCCGTCGCACCAAGCCACTGGTTGGTGTTGCGCATGGTTTCCATAAGGTCGTAGGTCAACATATACTTCAAGGGTGGGTCTCCTTGCGGGGGCGCGTTTGCCACATTGACTTCGCGGGTGCGGCACGGGAAATGCTGCAAGTGCAAAGCTAGGCCGAAGAGAATTATATTACAACTCGAGATTTGAATATGAACGAAGATAACCCTGCCGACCTCGAAAAGCTGGAGGCCAACATTGTCCGGCTCGAGGAGCTCAATGCGCGCCTTGTGGCAGCGCTTGGCCGCAAAAAGCTTCCAAGAGCCTCGCTCGAAGGGCCGGGTCAGGATCTCTATATGAAGGCGGCGGCGGCCTATTTGGCCGAGATGATGCAGAATCCGGCGAAGATCCTCGAGCATCAGGTGGGCTATTGGGGCAAGTCGCTGAAGCATTATCTCGAGGCCCAGCAGAAACTCGCGCAAGGTAAGTTCGAGGCGCCGGATGATACCGGCCCGAAAGACAAACGCTTTGCCAATCCCCTCTGGGACAACAACCCCTATTTCAACTTCATCAAGCAGCAGTACCTCATGAACGCCGATGCGGTGCATGAGGCGGTCATGGATGTGGATGGTCTCGAAGAGGCGGACCGCAAGCGGCTCGATTTCTTCTCGCGTCAGATCGTCGATATGTTCAGCCCGACGAATTTCCTTGGCACCAACCCCGAAGCCCTTGAGCGCGCTGCCGAGACGCATGGCCAAAGCCTTGTCGACGGCCTCGAAAACCTCGTCCGTGACCTCGAAGCGGGCGACGGCGAACTCGTTGTGTCGCTTGCTGACAAGGATGCGTTCAAGGTTGGCGAAAACCTCGGGACGACACCGGGCGACGTTGTCTATCGCAACCGGATGATCGAGCTTATCCAATACAAGCCGACGACCAAACAGGTCCATGAGATCCCCGTGGTGATCTTCCCGCCGTGGATCAACAAGTTCTACATCCTCGATCTGAAGGCGCAGAATTCGCTGATCAAGTGGATCGTCGATCAAGGCTACACGCTCTTCGTCGTGAGCTGGGTCAACCCCGACGCGAGCTATGC
>JBFEXG010000130.1:0-6919 GCA_041546005.1 Paracoccaceae bacterium | reverse complement strand
AGAGGCCCGCCAACGCGGCGAGGATATCGGCAGTGAGCAAGTCCTGAAGCGCTATCAGCAATGGCGGCGCTTCGACACAGCGACCCTAGCCATCGCAACGGATACCTTCAACAAGCTGTTTTCCAACGACAATCCGCTTCTTCGGGCAGCGCGCGATGTGGGTATGGGCTTGGTCAACGCCATCCCCGCGCTGCGACGAGGCTTCGTCCGCGAGGCGGCCGGCCTGACGGGCGAACTGCCCCGCCTGATGCGCTAAAGATCCAGACGCCGCGCCTCATCGACCAACATGATCGGAATGCCATTGCGGACCGGAAAGGCCATCTTGGCCGCTTTCGAGACAAGTTCCTGTTTGTCCGCATCATAGCTCAGCGTCGTCTGAGTTACGGGGCAGACAAGCGCCTCGAGCATCTTTGGATCAAACTCGGCTTCACTCATTGCAATCTATCCTCACCACCACCCGCAAGGGCGAATTCAATCAGCGCGACAAGGGTCTCGCGCCGGGTTTTCAGGGTCGGCGCCTCAAGAAGCGCCTGTTTGTCCTCGGGTTCAAAGGGACAGAGGATCGAGAGCGAATTGATCAACAGCTCGTCTTCGGCTGACTGCATCGCCTCCCAGTCGGTCGAAAGATCGCGTGCCTCGAAAAACCGCTCCAAAAGCGCGACCAGCGCCCGCCGGTTGCAGGTCTCATCGCTCTCGGCGGCACCAAGATCGGCCTCAAACCCTTGCCAGCCGACATGCGCGCGACGATAGGGCGCAAACCCTTCGGTTTCGCTCAGCAATCGAAACCTCGACACGCCGCTGAGCGTAATCATGTATCGCCCGTCTTCCGTCTCGGCAAAGCTCGTCACCCGGCCAGCGCAGCCGATCTTGTGAAGATCGTCCCGCCCGTCCAGAGGCTGGATCATCCCGATCAGCCGGTGGCTTGTCTTCAAAACATCGTCGAGCATCGCCAAATAGCGCGGCTCGAAAATCTGCAACGGCAGCCGCGCACGGGGCAGCAACAGCGCCCCAGGCAGCGGGAATAGCGGGATCGTATCTGGCAGATCAGCGACCGGGATCATAGCCCAGACCTATCACGCCGCCCGACTTCAGGCAAAGATCATCGACGAGAGCTTGCGCCGCCCATGAAGGGCCACCGGATCGGTTGCCTTCAGCGAATTGAAGATCTCGAACAGCTGAGCCTTGGCCGCGCCATCGTTCCATTCGCGATCACGCCGGAAGAGATCGAGAAGCTCGTTCACCGCCTCTTCAACCTTGCCCGACGCATGAAGCGCGGTAGCCAAATCGAACCGGACCTGATGATCCGCCGGATTGGCCTCAAGCTTGGCCCGCAGCGCGTCCACCGGCCCGGCCTTCTCGGCCTTGCGGGCAAGGGCAAGCGCGGAACGTGCCGCCTCGACCTCGGCGCTGGTCGAAATCTCTGCCGGTGCGCCATTGAGGATCGATTCGGCCTGCTCAATATCCTTCATCGCAAGATAGGACCGCACGAGACCGCCATAGGCCGCAGCGTTGGCCGGATCTTCCTGAAGGATCGCGGCAAATGTCTCGGCGGCATCGGCAGCCGCGCCTTCCTCGAGCATTTGCTCTGCCGCTTCGATCGCGGCGCTCAAATCGTCGTCGTCCTCGCCCGCAGCACCATTGCCCATTCCGGCAATCTTGGCGACGAACTGGTCAACCTGGCTCGGCGGCAGCGCCCCTTGGAAGCCATCGACCGGCTGGCCCTGCCAAAAGGCATAAACCGTCGGGATCGACTGAACGCGCAGCTGGCCTGCATAGGCCTGGTTCCGGTCGACGTCGATCTTGACCATCTTGACCGCACCTTTGGCCTTGGTCACCGCCGCCTCAAGCGCGGGGCCAAGCGTCCGGCACGGGCCACACCATGTCGCCCAGAAGTCTACGATGACAGGAACCGTCTTCGAAGCTTCGATGACATCGTCCATGAAGGTCGCGTCGCTTCCCTCGATAATCAGATCGCCCTTGGGGGCGGTGTTGGCGTCGAGCTCGAGCATAGCGCTCTCCTTTGCGAAAACTTTGCCTCTATATGTGGCCGCCTGCCCTCGACTCCAAGAGGCAATTTCGTTGCATTGTCGCGACACTCCGTCCAGTTTTGGCCAAACACAACGCAGGCCGCGCCCATGCCCACGATCCTCACCTACGGCGACAGCAATACCCACGGCACGCCACCCACCCCTCAAGCCGACCTCTATTTGCGCCTCGGACCGGAAGACCGCTGGCCCTGCGTCATGCAGCGGGCGCTCGGGCCCGACTGGACCCTGATCGAAGAGGGGCTGCCGGGGCGGACCACCATCTTCAACGATCCGATCACCGGGCCAACGATGAACGGCCTCCTTGGCCTGCCGATGGCCTTGCGCAGCCACGGCCCGATAGACTGGCTAACGATCATGCTCGGCACCAACGACTGCCAGATCCACCATGGCGCCACCGCCGAACAGATCACCGGCGGGCTCGCCGCGCTCATCGCCTTCGCCCTCTCCCCCGAGATGCAGACCCGCCACGGCGGCTTTCGCATCCTCGTCATCGCCCCGCCACCGGTAGTTGAGATCGGCACATGGGTGGCCGAATTCCATCGAGGCGCCGCCAAGTCCCAAGCGATGATCCCGCTCTACCGCGATCTCGCCGCCTCGCGCGGCCTCGCTTTCCTCGATGCCAGCCAGCACATCGCCGTCAGCTCGGTCGACGGCGTCCATTTCGATGCCGCCGCCCACCACACTCTTGGAGCCGCGGTGGCAAGAGCAATCGCCGCCGCAAACTAGCGCTTCTTTTGGCCTCAAATACTCTCGGGGATGAATGCGCGGCCCAAGCCGCGCAGAGGGGGCAGGCAGCCCCCTTCTTCAAAGATCGAACGACGCGAAAACCGGCGCGTGATCGCTCGGCTGCTCCCAGCCCCGCGCCTCGCGCAAGACATAGCTGCCGTGGCCTGCATTCGAGATATCCGGCGTCGCCCAGACATGGTCGAGCCGCCGTCCCTTGTCTGCCGCGTCCCAATCCGCCGCACGGTAGGACCACCAGCTGTAGAGAAGCCCCTCAGGGATATCCTGTCTGGTGATATCGACCCAACCGCCTGCTTCCTGCGTCTGCGCCAGATGATCGACCTCGATCGGCGTGTGGCTGACGATCTTGAGAAGGTTCTTGTGGTTCCACACATCATCCTCGCGCGGCGCGATATTGAGATCGCCCACAAGGATCGCCTTCTGTGGTTTTTCTTTGCGGAAATGGTCCCGCATCTCTGTCAGATAATCGAGCTTCTGGCCGAACTTGTCGTTCACCTCCCGGTCGGGCACATCGCCACCGGCCGGCACATAGAAATTGTGGATGGTCACGCCGTTCTCGAGCTGCCCCGCAATATGGCGCGCATGGCCGAGGCCGGCGAAATCCTCCGACCCCACTTCGCGGATCGGCATTTTCGACAGGATGGCGACGCCGTTATAGCCCTTCTGACCATTGGCTATCATGTGGCGATAGCCGAGCTCGGCAAAGCCTTCAGTCGGGATCTTCTCAACCGGGCTCTTGCATTCCTGAAGGCACAGAACATCCGGCGCCTCCTGCGCCAGAAGCTTCAGAACCAGCGGCTCGCGCAGCCGGACAGAGTTGATGTTCCACGTGCAGATCTTCATGGCAGCCCCCTTGTTTCAAGGACGTATCGCATCAGGTGCGACGATGGGCCAGAGCCGGTCCAAAAATAAAAGCCCCGGCGGGGAGGCGCCGGGGCGAGAAACAGGGAGCTGAGGCACAATTCGTTGCCACACCCCCTGACTAGACGGGAATCACCGGGCGATCCTTGACCTAGATCAAGCGACCAGCCGATAGCCGCCGGATTCCGTGACAAGGATCTGGGCGTTCGAGGGATCAGGCTCGATTTTCTGCCGGAGACGATAAATGTGGGTCTCGAGCGTATGGGTCGTCACTCCGGCATTATAGCCCCAGACCTCGTGCAGAAGAATATCGCGCGGCACCACCCGCTCGGACGCGCGGTAGAGGAACTTGAGAATATTGGTTTCCTTCTCAGTTAACCGCACCTTCTTGTCGTTCTCGGTAATGAGCATTTTTTGCGCCGGTTTGAACGTATAGGGCCCAAGCTGGAATACCGCGTCTTCCGATTGCTCATGCGTGCGCAGCTGCGCGCGGATACGAGCCAGAAGAACGGGGAACTTGAACGGTTTGGTCACATAATCATTCGCGCCTGCGTCAAGGCCGAGGATCGTGTCGGCATCGGTATCATGGCCGGTCAGCATCAGGACGGGGCATTTCACACCCTGCTTGCGCATCAGCTTGCACAACTCGCGCCCGTCCGTATCCGGCAGGCCCACATCGAGGATTATTAGGTCAAAGAGCTCGCTCTTGGCCCGCGCCATCGCTTCCGAGCCGGACGCGGCTTCAAAAACGTCAAAATCTTCGGTCATGATCAATTGTTCGCCCAGCGCCTCGCGCAGGATGTCGTCGTCATCGACCAGAAGTATCTTTCTAAGCTGTGCCATCTTGGCCTCCCTTGCCTGATGACGATGAGATGAGGACATATCACCCCTCCGACAAGATTTGCGACACTCGCCTCACGCCGAGTTGTCAAAACCGCGCCGAATGTTTCAATTCGAAACGGAAACCGCTATCTGAGCAGGAAACGACTGGCAGAATTCATGGCCTTTGCACCGGACATCACTGAAAAGCTCGCGCGGGCGCGGTCCGATATCCGGATGGGCGTGCCTGTGGTGCTTGTCTCTGCCTCCGGCGCGGGAAGTCTCATCTTGGCCGCCGAAACAGTTGACGCTGCGCGTCTGGCTGAGTTGCGCGCCCTGGCGCCGACCTCGGTGATCGCCATCACCGATCACCGCGCCGAAACGCTCAAGGCCCGCGCCTATGACGGCGATCTGGCGCGGATTTTGCTGCCGCCTGACGCCACTCTGGCTTGGGTGCGCGGCATCGCCGATCCCGCCGACGACCTGCGCTCACCGATGAAAGGCCCGCTGCGCTCGGAGCGCGAAGGCAGCGCCGAGCTGCACCGCGCCGGCATCGCACTTGCCAAAGCCGCGCGGCTTCTGCCGGCCGTGTTGGCTGCGCCCCTGAGCAACCCCGAGGGATTTGCCACTGAGAACAACCTGACCCTCCTGCCCGGGCAGGCCGCGCTCGACGAGGGGCTCACGCCGCTGCATCCGGTGATCTCGGCCCGTCTGCCGCTGGATGTGTCCGAGGCCGGTCGGCTGCATATCTTCCGCCCCGAGGATGGTGCCGAAGAGCACTATGCCGTCGAGATCGGCCAGCCGCGCCGTGATGCGCCAGTTCTGGCTCGCCTTCATTCCGCTTGCTTCACCGGCGATCTGCTAGGCAGCCTCAAATGCGACTGCGGCCCGCAATTGCGCGGGGCGCTGGCCCAGATGGGGGCCGAGGGGGCGGGCGTGCTCCTATACCTCAATCAGGAGGGGCGCGGCATCGGCCTTGCCAACAAGATGCGCGCCTATTCGCTTCAGGATCAGGGGTTTGATACCGTCGAGGCCAATCACCGGCTCGGCTTTGAAGACGACGAACGCGATTTCCGCATCGGTGCCGAGATCCTGCGCCGCATGGGTTTTTCTCAGGTGCGCCTCTTGACCAACAACCCCGCCAAGGCCGCGCGGATGGAGGATTGCGGGATCAAGGTTGTCGAGCGTGTGCCGCTCAAAGTCGGCCATACCCGCCACAACGCCCACTACCTCGCCACCAAGGCGAAGAAATCGGGCCACCTACTCTAGCTATAGTCGCGCGCGCCGAAGATCGCCGAGCCGACCCGCACATGGGTCGCGCCAAAGCTGATCGCTTTCTCGAAATCGCCACTCATGCCCATCGACAGGCCCTCAAGGCCATTGCGGGCGGCCATCTTGGCGAGAAGCGCGAAATGCATCGACGGTTCCTCTTCGACCGGCGGGATGCACATGAGGCCTCGGATCGGCAGATCAAGCCCCCGACACTCAGCGACGAAAGCATCCACATCCGCAGGCGCGATCCCCGCCTTCTGCGGCTCTTCGCCGGTATTCACCTGAATGAACAGGTCGGGGCAAGCGCCGCGCTCTTGCGCCAGCCGCGCCAGTGTTTCGGCCAGTTTGGGGCGATCCACCGAATGAATCGCCTGCGCCAGTTCCATTGCCTGCCGGGCTTTATTCGTCTGCAGGGGGCCGATCAGGTGCAGCTCGATCCCGTCATAGCGCTCGCGGAACATCGGCCACTTGCCGGCCGCTTCCTGCACGCGATTCTCGCCGAAAATCCGGTGTCCGGCCTTCAAGACCTCTTCAACCCGCTCATTCGGCTGGACCTTGGACACGGCAATCAGCTTGACCGACCCAGGCCCCCGGCCCGAGTCAGCCTCGGCTTTGGCGATACGGGCTTTGATTTCTTCAAGACTCACGGTTTTCCCTCAACCAACGGATAACGCAGCTTTTAAGGGGGATACCCGCTGCCTGCGGCCAAGTCACCCGGGATTCGCGGCAAGGTGTGTGACCTTGTTGCATCAATTCCGGCAGACTCTCCTAACCGCTGGCCAAATCGCTTGAGAATCCGAGGCGCCAAGCGCAAAACCACCATCAATGCTGGACTACTGGCATTTTTTGGAATGCAAACACGAGGGAATATCCATGAAAAGCATCCTTCTCGCTTCGGCCTCGGCCTTCGCCTTCGCAGGCGCCGCCGCTGCTGACGTTTCCTGGAGCGGCGAAGCCTCCGCTTCTTACAACACCATCACCGGCTTCAGCACTGCTGCCTCGGTGGACGCTTCGGCTTCGGCCGCTCTGAACAACGGCTGGACCGCGACTGTCACCGTTTCGGTTGACCTCGACGGCTTTAGCAGCGGCGAGCCGATTATGGGCAAATGCTTGGCTCCTGACGACACCAACACCCCCGCCGACGGGGACGCCGACCCTGACGAAATCGATTGCGT
>JBFEXG010000120.1:0-7432 GCA_041546005.1 Paracoccaceae bacterium | reverse complement strand
GTCTGGATCGCCTGCACAATGTTCACGCCAGCCGCCAGGGGATCGACCGTTTCGTGCGGATAGGCCCCATGGCTGCCCTTGCCCTGAATGTTGATGGTAAACGTATCGACCGCCGCCATGATCGGCCCCGGCATGGTATAGAAATGGCCCTTGGGCGTGCCCGGCGCGTTGTGAAGGGCGTAGAGCTCTTTGATGTCGAACCGATCAAGCACCCCTTCCTGAACCATAACCTCGGCCCCGCCGCCGGTTTCTTCGGCGGGCTGGAAGATGAGCGCCACACGGCCTTTGAAATTACGGGTCTCGGCCAGATAGCGAGCGGCCCCGAGAAGCATTGTGGTATGCCCGTCATGGCCGCAGGCGTGCATCTTGCCGGGGTTTTGCGAGGCATAGTCGAGGCCGGTGATCTCGGTCAGCGGCAGCGCGTCCATATCGGCACGCAGGCCGATGGTCGGGCCATCGCCCTGCCCTTCGATGATCGCCACAACGCCCGAGGTGGCGATGCCGGTGTGGATCTCGGTGATGCCGAACTCTTTCAGCCGCTCGACCACATATTCCGCCGTCTTTTCGCAATGCATTCCCAGCTCGGGATTGCGGTGGATATGCTGGCGCCATGTTTTCATGTCGTCGGCATAGGCGGAAATTCGGTTGATGACGGGCACGGCTGGACTCTCGGCTTGGGGTGAATACCTTGCGCAGAGAACCTGAAAGAAAGCCGTTTCGCAATGGAACAAACGACATCCGACGCCCTCATCCACGATCAAAGCGCCGGGATCGAGCGGCTGATCGAGATCATGCGCCGCCTGCGCGATCCGCAGAAGGGCTGCCCTTGGGATATCGAACAAGATTTCTCAACCATCGCACCCTACACGATTGAAGAGGCCTATGAGGTGGCGGATGCCATCGAGCGCGGGGCTTTTGGCGAGCTGAAGGGCGAGTTGGGCGACCTGCTGCTGCAATCGGTCTATCACGCGCAGATGGCCCAAGAGGCAGGGCATTTCAGCTTTGCCGATGTGGTGCGGACGGTCTCGGACAAGATGGTGGCGCGGCACCCGCACGTTTTCGGCGATGAAAGCCGCGAGAAATCCGCCGAGCAACAGACGCAGGACTGGGAGCGGATCAAGGCCGCCGAGCGCGCCACTGCCGGCGAGGCTGGTCCTGCCCGCACCCTCGATGGCGTGGCGCTTGGTTTGCCTGCCCTGATGCGGGCGGTGAAGCTGCAGAAACGCGCGGCGCGGGTGGGCTTTGACTGGCCCTCGACCGACGAGGTTCTGGCCAAGCTTGTCGAAGAGGCGGGCGAGTTGACCGAGGCGCGGGCAAGCCTTTCCGACGACGAGGTCGAAGAAGAATTCGGCGATCTTCTTTTCGTCGTGGCCAACCTTGCCCGCCATTTCGGCGTCGATCCCGAAGCGGCCCTGCGCCGCGCCAACGCCAAATTCACTCGCCGCTTTGCCGCGATCGAAGATTCGCTTGCCGCCCGCGGCAAGACGCCCGCGCAAAGCGATCTGGCCGAGATGGACGCCCTGTGGAACGCCGCAAAGGCCGCAGAGAAGGCAAAAAAGATATCCGACTAAAGTGTTCAGGTATTGACCTGACTAAAATAGTCGGGTTTATCTGAGCCATCGAAACCACGGAGCCCGAGATGAAAACTCGCACCCTTCTTGCCACGCTTCTTGCAACCTCGACCGCCCTGCCTGTGTTGGCCGAGGTCAATATCTACACCACCCGTCAGCCCGAGTTGATCCAACCGGTGATGGACGCCTTCACCGAGGCGACTGGTATCGACGTCAATCTCGCCTATGTCTCCGAAGGCATCGTCGAGCGCCTCAAGGCCGAGGGCCGCCGCTCGCCCGCCGATCTGGTGATGACCGTCGATGTCGCGAGCCTCCAGCAGATCGTCGAGGCCGACGTGCTTCAGCCAGTCGAGGACGAGGCGCTGAACGCCGCAATCCCCGCGCATCTGCGCAGCCCCGACAACCTGTGGTTTGGCCTGACCACCCGCGCCCGCATCGTCTATGCCAGCAAGGATCGCGTGGCCGACGGCGAGGTGACAACCTACGAAGATTTGGCTGACCCCAAATGGCAGGGCCGCATCTGTACCCGCTCGGGGCTACATCCCTATAACCTCGCCCTCGCCGCCGCGATGGTCGCCCACCACGGCGAAGAGGCCACGCGGGATTGGGCCGAAGGCGTCCGCGCCAACCTCGCCCGCAAGCCCGAAGGCAACGACCGCGCGCAGGTCAAGGCGATCTGGGCGGGCGAGTGCGATATCAGCCTCGGCAATACCTATTACATGGGCGAAATGCTCAAAGACGCCGAGCAGACCGAATGGGCCAACTCCGTTCGCATCATCTTCCCGACCTTCGAGAACGGCGGCACCCATGTGAACATCTCGGGCATCGCCATGACTCAGGCCGCGCCCAACAAGGATGATGCGCTGAAGCTCATGGAGTTCCTTGTCTCTCCCGAGGCGCAGGCGATCTATGCCGAGCTGAACAACGAATACCCCGTTCTGGAAGGCGCGAAGATCTCCGATCTGGTCGCAAGCTGGGGCAGCTTTACCGCTGATGAGGTCGATCTGACCACATTGGCCGGTGAACGTCCGACGGCTCTGCGGATCATGGAAGAAGTTAATTTCGACGGATAACCCGCTGAGAAATAGACTAAAGTAAAGGCCGGGTCCGTCAGGATTCGGCCTTTTCCATGAGTTCGAGCCATTCCTCTTCAGCCTTCGCCACTGCAACCTGCCGCTCGGCCAGTGCCTCGGAGGCCTTGGCGAATTTCACGGGCTGGGCGGAAAAGAGGTTGGGATCGGCGAGAAGCTCTTCGAGCTTGGCAATCTCGGCGGTGAGCTTGTCGATCACGCCCGGCAGGCTCTCGAGCCGGTGTTTCTCGGTGAAGGTCAGGCCCGATTTCTTCGCGGCGGCGACGGGTTCAGGCGCTTTCTCGGGCGTCTTGGGCTTCTCGGCCTGCACCACCGGCGCCGCCTCGCCCTTCTGCGCCTGATAGTCGCTCCAGCCGCCGGCATAGACGGTCGCCTTGACATCTCCGTCCATCGCCACGGTCGTCGTCGCCACGCGATCAAGGAAATCGCGGTCGTGGCTTACCAGCAGAACCGTGCCATCATAGTCGTCGAGGATTTCCTGCAAGAGATCGAGCGTTTCAATATCGAGGTCGTTTGTCGGTTCGTCGAGGACCAGGAGGTTGGATTCCTTCGCCATCAACCGCGCCAGAAGGAGCCGCGCCTTTTCGCCGCCCGAGAGAGCGCGAACCGGCGCGCGGGCCTGCGCCTCGTCAAAAAGGAAGTCCTTGAGATAGCCCACCACATGCCGCGGCTCGCCCCGCACCATGACCTGATCGGCCCGCCCGCCGACCCGCATTTCGGGATCGGAGGTGAGGTTTTCCCAAAGGCTCATGTCGGGATCAAGCTGCGCACGGCTCTGGTCGAAAACCGCAATGGCGAGGTTGGTGCCGAGGGCAACGGCGCCGCTGTCAGGTTGAACTTCGCCGGTCAACATCTTGATTAGTGTGGTTTTTCCAACACCATTCGGCCCGACGAAGGCAATCCTGTCACGCCGCTGAACGGTGAGCGAAAAGTTCCGGACGATATCCTTGCCGTTATAGGTTTTCGAAATGCCCTTGGCGTCGATAACCTTTTTGCCAGAGAGCGCTCCGCTCTCAAGCGACAGCGCCGCCGCGCCCTGACGGCGGATCATCGCGGCGCGTTCGGCCCGCAGTTCTTGCAGCGCGCGCACGCGCCCCATGTTGCGCTTGCGGCGGGCGGAAATGCCCTCGACCGCCCAACGCGCCTCGGCCTTGATCTTGCGCTCCATCTTGTGGCGGGCGAGATCTTCTTCGTCCCAAGTCTTGTCGCGCCAGGCCTCGAAATCTTCGAAGCCCCGCTCTTGCCGCCGCACCATTCCCCTGTCGATCCAAAGGGTTGCGCGGGTCAGTTCACGCAAAAACGTCCGGTCGTGCGAGATCAGGACGAAGGCCGCCTTGGTGGTGCGCAGCGTCTCTTCCAGCCACTGGACGGCAGCAATATCGAGGTGGTTGGTCGGCTCGTCGAGAAGCATCAGCTCCGGCGCCTCGGCCATCAGCTTGGCCAGCGCCGCCCGCCGCCTTTCGCCGCCCGAGGCGGTCTCGATCGGGCGCTCGGGGTCGAACCCCAGCCCCTCGGCCGCGACGTTCACCCGATAGGCCTCGCCCTCGGGAAGCCCACTTGCCGCATAGTCCCCGAGCGTGGCGAAACCCGCCATGTCTGGGTCTTGCTCCATATAGCCGACGGTTACGCCGGGCGGCACCACGCGGTCGCCTTTGTCGGCCTCGACCAGCCCCGCCATGATCTTCATCAGCGTCGATTTGCCGGATCCGTTGCGGCCGACCAAGGCCACGCGATCCCCCTGCTGCACCACGAGCGAGAGCTCGGAGAACAGGGGATTGCCGCCGAAGGTCAGCGAGATATCGGAAAGCTGGAGAAGGGGTGCGCGCGCCATGCGCAGGAGCTACTGCGCCGCTTTCGAAACCGCAAGCCCCGGCAGCGAAAGCGCACGAAGGAGCCGTTTCCGCGCGGGTGGAATACGGGCGATCTCGACGCCGGTGAAGACATGGATTGTGCCCAGATTTCGATCGATCACCGCATGGTCCGACACCCAGCCGCCCATCGCCAGATAGCTTCGCAATAGTGGCGGCAGCTGCATGAGGGCAAGCCTATCGTCAGGTGCCTGTGCCGCTTCCGCAAGGGAGATCGTCTCTGGTGCCCGAGGCTCCGGCCGCCAACGCGCGGGGGCGCGGCTCTTTTCCCACAAGTGACGGAACGCACAGCCATAAGCCTTCGGATCAACGCCGGAAAAGCTTGAACAGCCAAACAGAAGGCCAATCCGCTCGTCATCGACGATCCTCGTCAGCGCAGCCCAAGCCAAGCGCAGAACGTCGGGATCCAT
Organism: Paracoccaceae bacterium; assembly: GCA_041546005.1. Lineage (GTDB taxonomy): Bacteria > Pseudomonadota > Alphaproteobacteria > Rhodobacterales > Rhodobacteraceae > RFZI01. The sequence continues at coordinate 2,492 of JBFEXG010000120.1, read as the reverse complement.
CACCTCGGGATCTACACAAAACCGCCCGAGCTCGGCGATCGGTCCGGAAAAAGAGCCAAGCCGCGCCAGATCATAGAACTGCGCCGAATAGCTCTGGCTGATCCCGGACCCGTCTTTCAGCAGTAGCAGCCGAAAGCAGGCAACGAGCCGTCCAGTCGCCGTTTCCCGCACAAGGCCGTGCTGGCAACGGTCGTCAAAGGCATCGGCGTCGCGCCCGTTGCGGCGCGGGGCGGCATCTGGCGGCAGGGGAAAGCACCGGTCTCGCAAGGCCTGCGCCTCGGCGACTTCTTCGGCAGAGGCAGCAATCCCAAACGCGTATCGGCCAGCATGATTCATTCGTTCGGCGCTTTTCCCGAATCCCCTTAGCGGGTCGCTCCTAGTCTGCCACAGACAGGCGGCAAAACCGAAAGGGCCAGCTGACGTCAGTTCGATCCGATCAGGCTTTCGGCGTTGTAATTGCCGATTGCGCCCAAGAGCTGGCGGATCAGGGTGGTATCGCGGACATTGTCTTCGGTCACGCGGCGCGACAGGACGACAACCTGCCCATCCTCAAGCCCATAGCGCGCCACGTTGGTCACAACGCCCTGCGCATTGAAGGTGATCGCCACGACCTCGCGGCTCACCTCTTCGGGCGCAGCCGCGCCGAAATGGCGGAAGACCGAGGAGACATAGTAGATGCCGCTTTCGTTCAGAACACCGGTGATGGTCGGCGCGCCGATCTTGGTCAGAACCGTTTCGCGGGTGTCTACGCCGACCTCGACCTGCGCGAGATCCTCTTCGATCGGGGCATAGCCGTGCTTGCGCATCACAGGGGCGCAGGCCGCGACAAGTGCCACAAGAGCCACAAGCGCAAGATTGCGCCGGATCGCACTTCGGGTCGATCTGCCCATGATCCGCATTCCTGCCCCCTTGCTTTGCATGGCCCTGCCTTTTAATCGGCTTACAGCATCGACGCCCCCAACATCAAGAATGGAAGCGCCCGTGACCCGAGCACTGCCTAGCCAGACTATCCGCTTCGCCGATCTTCGCAACCGGCGTGAGACCCCTTTTGTAATTTCTCCCGATGCAGGCGGGCGCGAGGCCGTGGCCGAGGCGCTCGGCATCGTCGGCGTCAAGAAACTGCGCTTCGAGGGCCGGATTGCCCCGCTCGGCAAGAGCGATTGGGTGCTGGAAGGCAGCCTTGGCGCAACCGTGGTGCAGGAATGCGTTGTCACGCTTGCCCCCGTCACCACACGGATCGACGAGGGCGTGCGGCGCAGCTACCTCTCCGAAATGCCGGATTTCGGTGCCGGTGAGGTGGAAATGCCCGAGGATGACAGCGCAGAACTTCTGCCTGCCGAAATCGACCTAGGCGAAGTGATGCTTGAAGCCCTGGCCCTTGCCCTGCCCCCGTTTCCGAGGGCCGAAGGCGCAGGTCTGGGCGAAGCGGTCTTCACCGAACAGGGCGTCCGGCCGATGACCGATGATGAGGCCAAGCCCTTCTCGGGCCTTGCGGGCTTGCGCGATGCCCTTGAAAACAAAGACGAAGACAGCAATAACTAGGACCAATTGCAGCCCCATAGAATCGGGGTTGCGCTGACAAGGAATCCCAGTATTTTCGCGGCCTCTTCCGGATCGAGGCTCGACATGCTGCGGCGGATCGCTTAAACGGCGCCGAGTCAGTTCTGGAATATGAAATCCGGGCCATGCCGAGAGGCGCCAGTGCCCCCCAATTCGAAGGTGTTGAGACATGGCCGTCCAACAGAACAAGGTTTCCAAGTCGCGTCGCAACATGCGCCGTGCCCACGACGCTCTCGTCGCGGCAAACCCGAACGAATGCACCAACTGCGGCGAACTCAAGCGTCCGCACCACGTCTGCCCGTCCTGCGGAAGCTACGACGGTCGTGACGTTGTCGCGACGGCTGCTGAGGTCGATCTGGACGAAGACGCGGCGTAAGCCGGGTCATTCCGCATCGGTCATGACCCAAGCCGTTCAGGACGCACCCGCGACCGAGGCAAAGGCCAAGACCGTTGTGCTGTCCGTCGACGCCATGGGCGGAGACAAAGGGCCTGCAACTGTGGTTGCGGGCCTTGCGCGTTTTCTAACCGACACGCCGGGCGCCAAAGCGATCTTGCATGGGCCCGAGGCCGAGCTAAGACCAATGCTCGCCAAGCGCCGGATCGAGGATCGTGTAACGATCCGCGATGCCCGCGATGTCGTGAAGATGACCGACAAGCCCTCGCAGGTTTTGCGGAGCGGAAAAGAGACCTCGATGTGGTCAACCGTTGACGCGGTCAAGCAAGGCGAAGCAGATGTCGCGGTGAGCTGCGGCAATACCGGCGCGCTGATGGCCATGTCGATGCTTCAGCTTCGCAAGGCCGAGGGCGTGAAGCGCCCAGCCATCGCCTGCCTCTGGCCCTCGCGCAATCCGTCCGGGTTTAACGTCATGCTCGACGTGGGCGCCGATATCCGCGCCGAAGCGGACGACCTTCTCGCCTTTGCGATGATGGGC
>JBFEXG010000069.1:0-10144 GCA_041546005.1 Paracoccaceae bacterium | reverse complement strand
GCGGCAGGTCGTTGTCGGCCCGAAAGACCTATTGGCGACGCGGACCATTCCGGTGCGCGAGATCAACTGGCTGGGCGATGGCGCCTTCACCGATCAGGCCGAGCGCGAGATTTCGGTGAAGGTCCGCTCGACCCGCCCGCCCGCGCCCGCGATCCTGCGGCCGATCTCGGCGACCGAAGCCGAGGTTGAACTTCTCACCGCCGAGGAAGGCGTGAGCCCGGGGCAGGCCTGTGTGTTCTACGAAACTGAAGGCAGCCGCATCCTTGGGGGCGGCTGGATCTGGAAAGGCCGCTAGAGCCGCGCCAAGATGGCCTTGGCCGCCCGCAAGCCGGGCGGCTCACCGCCCTGCCCTAGCCGATCCATCGTGAGGCGCATCGCCTCTTTCTGCGCCTCGGGGTTCTGCAACACCTCTTCCAACGCGTTGGCAATCGCAACCGGACGGCAGGCCTTGCCGATGAATTCAGGGATCGTGCGGGTTTCGCTGACAAGGTTGACGAGCGTGACCGTATCAATCAGCAGCTTTTTCTCGATTATCCGGCGGCTCAGCCAGTTCATGTCATAGGCAATGACCATCGGCGTGCCAGAGGCGGCCAACTCAAGCGACACGGTGCCGGACGCCGCGAGCGCCACGTCGGCGGCGCGAAAGGCGGCGAGCTTGGCGCCGGAAAACCCGCTCTCGCGGGTAGGATCGACCAAGACCGGCTTGACTGGCCAATGCGCGGTGAGCTTGCGGACAAGGCCCGCGACCGGCGCGGCACAGGGCACGATTACCCGCATGTCGGGGTGTTTTTCATGAAGCTTCGAGAGCGCGGCGCCGAATGTTCCAGTGAGGCGCGAAACCTCGCTCCGGCGCGATCCCGGAAGCGCGAGCACAAGCGGACCCTGCTTCATGCCCAAAACCGTCCGCAGCGAGAGCGCCTCTTCCTCTGTGCCGATCTTCTCGGCCACCACCGGATGGCCGACGAAATCACAATCCATCCCCGCTTTTTCCATGTAGGGCGGCTCGAACGGAAAGAGCGCCAGCACGTGATCGATGAACTTCGCCATCCGCTCGGCCCGCTCGGGGCGCCAGGCCCAGACCGTGGGCGCAACGTAATGGACCGTGCGTATCTCCGGGTTCCGTTTTTTGACCGCAGAGGCCACGCGCAAGCAAAAATCGGGGCTATCGATAGTGATCAGAACATCGGGCGGCTCAGCAAGGATCGCCTCGGTCAGTTCGCGGATACGGCGTTTGAGGTGAAAATACTTCGGCAGGATCTCGACGATCCCCATGAGCGACAGCTCGTCCATGGCAAAGCGGCTCCGAAGCCCTTGCGCGCGCATCAACGGGCCACCGACTCCGTCGAATGTGAGTTCGGGCACAAGTGCACGCAGCCCCGCCATCAGAGCGCCGCCCAGCTTGTCGCCCGACACTTCGCCCGCGATGACAAAGACCCGCATCAGACGTCTCCCACCCAGACCGAGATGCCATATCGCTCAGCTTCCGCCTTCAGGCGATCGATCTCAAGGCACATGACGCCGCCAGCCTCGATCCATATGCCCGCTATGCCAGCAGCTTGGGCGCCGACAACGGTCTCCGGGCCAATGGCAGGCAGGTCGGCGCGTCGGTCTTGGCCTGTCTTGGGGGCCTTGCAAAAGACCGCGCCCACAGCCTTCTGGGGTGCGGCGAGGCTCTTGAGCATGGCATCAGTCCCGGAACTTGTCTCCATCGCCAGAACTTGCCCATCCCTGACGACACAGGCCTGCCCAATATCGGCAGCCGCCATCCGATCGAGATGGGCCTTGCCGAGCGCGGCATCGCGCAGCTGATCCGCAGATGGTGCGGGCCCAGCAAGTGGCCCTTGGGGCGGCAATAAATCAGGCGCAATTTCATGCGCCGCCACGATACCAAGCCCATGCTCTTCGAAAATGGCCATCAGCGCCCGCAAAGTGCCGTCATCGCCAAGCTGCATCGCCGCCGCCAGCCGCGCCATGAGAGGTGCGGTTGCAGCGTCGATTTCCGTGGGATCAACCTCGGGGCGCAGGACTTTTCCCGCGAGGCAGACGGCATCGACGCCCTGTTTCCGCAAGCGGACGAGAAGTGAGCCGAGGTGTTCGATGCGAAATTCGATGGTCTCGAACCCGCTTGGCAGGTCTGGCGCAAAGCCGGACATGAAGCAGACAATCGGGCGCTCGCCCGCCGCCTCGAGCGCCCCGACCAAGTGGCGGGGCAAGGCGCCGGTGCCTGCGAAGAGCGCCAGCATCGGCTCAGCCCGGGGTCAGGAAGCTGCGGTCCGACTCTCCAAGGATGAAATCGACCATTTCCTGAACATAAGTGCTGTCCACTTCCGCTTTCAGCCGCCGGGCACGATCGTGGAAATTTCCCTCGCCGTCGCGCAGCATCTGGAAGGCGGCGCGCAGCGCAGTGATGTCGGCACGGTCAACGCCGCGGCGTTTGAGCCCGACGAGATTGAGCCCATCAAGAACGCCCCGTGGACCCTGGACAAGGCCATGGGGGATCACATCGTTTGTGACCATCGTCAGCGCACCGATGATCGCGCCGCGTCCGATCCGGACCCATTGGTGAATGCCGCAAAGCCCGCCGATGATCACGTCGTCTTCAATGATGCAATGTCCGGCCACGGCCGAATTGTTGACGATGATGACCCGATCTCCGACCTGAGCATCATGCGCCACATGGCAGCCCGCCATCAGAAGGCAATCGTCTCCGATCCGCGTCTCGCTGCCGCCGCCGGCGGTGCCCGTGTTGATGGTCACATGTTCGCGAATGCGGGTGCGGGCCCCGATCCGCAGGCGGGTCTTTTCGCCCGAAAACTTGAGGTCCTGCGGCACCTCGCCGATTACGGCAAAGGGAAAGACGGTCGACCCCGCCCCGATAGACGTGTCGCCGGTGACGATGACATGGCTTTTGAGGGTGACGTTCTCGCCCAGCACCACCTCGGCGCCAACGACGCAGAACGGTCCAATCGTGGACCCGGCACCGATCACGGCACCTTCCTCGATCACCGCCGATGGGTGAATGTTGGGGGTCATCAGCTTTTGAGATCCATCATCGCCGTGAACTCGGCTTCGGCGGCCAGCTCGCCATCCACGGTCGCAACGCCTTTAAACCGCCAGACCTTGCCGCCGGGCTTGCCGCGCGTGGTCTGAAGCTCCATCCGCAGCTGGTCGCCGGGGACAACCTTGCGGCGGAATTTGCAGTTGTCGATCGCCATGAAATAGATCAGGAAATTACCGTCCAAAAGGCCGAGGCTCGCGCCCACCATCACGCCCGCCGTCTGCGCCATCGCCTCGACGATGGTCACACCGGGCATGATCGGGTTGCCGGGGAAATGGCCCTGAAAATGCGGCTCGTTCATCGTCACGTTCTTCAGGCCAACGGCGGAATCGGTGCCGTTGATCTGTTCAACCCTGTCGACCAGCAAAAACGGATAGCGATGCGGCAGGATACGCTGAATGAGATGGATATCAGCGGAGGTGACGGGCTCGGACATGGGCGTTCTCCCTATTCAAACAGCCCAAACGGGGCCTTCACCTGACCACTAGCAACTCGTCCCCCTCGCGGCAAGCACGCCAGCGCTAGTTTGAGGCGGGCGTGGCGGTAGAACCGTCGCCCAAACGTTCGTCAATGGTGGCGATTGCGGTCTCGGTAATATCGATCAAATCGGCCTGCATCACGATATTGCGCCGGTCGATAATCAGGACCGCGCCGCGCGAGATCATGATCTCGGCCAATACCCCCTGCACCGCCGAGAGAAACTCGTCCCGCCCGCGGGCCAGGCTTGTCTGGAGTGCCAGCTCCTTTTCATCCTGACTTTGGCGGATCGCCTGAACCTTGGCGTCGAAGGCGTCAGCCTCGATTCGGAAGTCGGCCGGATCCATTGTCGGTCGGCGCTCTGTCAGGCTTCGCTCTTGGGCCTGAAGCTCTTCGGCAAAGGTTCGGTTCTCGGTCTCAAGCGCCTTTGCCTGAAGATCGATCTCGGCGCGAATGCGCTGGCCATAAAGGGTCTGACCGAAAAGCTGATCGAGGTTGATGGTCAGGATCAGGCTGCGAAACTCGGCAGGCGCGGCGGCTGTGCTGTCCTGCGCGGCCGCCTGCCCCCCGAAGAGGGCAAGCAATCCAAGGCAGAAAGCGACCGCGAGATTCCGCATCAGAACGACGTGGCGATGGTCAGGTCGAAGGACTTGGGCCGGTCAAAGGATTCGGCCATCAGCGGCTGCATGAAGTTGAACCGCAACGGGCCAATCGGCGTCTGCCAGAACAACGACAGACCAGCCACAGCGCGCGGCGTGAAGTCGTTGTAGAGCACATTACCAAGGTCTGACAGACCCGTATCCCAAAGCGAGCCGTAGTCGATGAAAGCACCGCCATGCATCCCAAACTCGGTCGGAAGGCCGATTGGGAATTCTGTCTCGAGGCGCACCACAGCGTAGGAATTGCCGCCGAGCGCATCGTTTTCGGTGCCGTCATTATAGCGCGGGCCGAAGCCACCGGGCTCGAAACCACGCATGATCCCGCTGTTCATGAAATAGCGGTCGGTGATCCGGCTCGACCCTTCAAGGAAGTAGAGATAGCCGCCTTCGAGCGTGGCGCGCAGGGTTACTTCCTCGTTCATGATCTTGGTTTCGGCCGCCAGCGTGGCTGTGTTCTTGAGGAAGGTCGCTTCGCCAAAGGCATATTCCTGCCCGAAGCGCAGCAAGACACCCGCATTGGGATTGAGGCCGGTGCGTCGGTTGTCCCAAGTGTAGTTATAGCCAACCGAGTTGGTCCAGCGCCCGCCTGCTGCCGCATCGTCAACGATCGGTTGCGACGTGGTCGAAACGTTCGACAAGAGCGAATAGTCGATTGAGTAGCTGACGCCCAAGCGCCCGTTCTCGCTGACAGGGAAGCTCAAGGACGGCGAGAAGCCAAAGCTCGTCGTGTCATAGAGCGCAGCTTCGTTGTCGGTCGTTTTATAGCCTGACCGCAGCCCGAGGCGCAGGTCGCGCCCCAAAAGATAAGGCTCGGTGAAATTGAAGGTCAGGACACGATTGGTCGCCGCCGTCGAAATCTGGAAGTCGAGCGCTTGGCCGCGACCAAGGAAATTGCGCTCGCTGTAGCTTGCGATCAGGCTAAAGCCCGTGTCTGTGTTGTAGTTGGCACCAAAGGTGAGCGAGCCGGTCGGAACTTCGGTCACAGCCACATCGACAATCACTTGCTCGCTCGAAGAGCCCGCCCGTGTCCCAACCTCGGCGGTCGAGAAGAACCCAAGAGCGCGAATGCGCGAGGCGCTTTCCCGGATCGAACGTGGATTGAGAGGATCGCCTTCAACGAGCGTAAACTGGTTGCGAACCACACGATCAAGCGTTGTGGTATTGCCTGTAATGTCGATCCGCTCGACGAAAACCCTCGGCCCGCGAACGAGTGCATAGTTGAGATCGAGCTTCAACTCGCGGTCGCGGCGCGTGATCTGGGGATCGGCTTGGACGAACTGAAGGCCGAGCTGATTGGCACGGAACTCGAGCCGCGCGATATCGTTTTCGATCCGCAGCGGAGAATAGGTCTGGCCATCCTTGGTGCGCACGATTCCATCGAATTCAGCCAGATCGACATCCGGCAGATCAGAGGTCACCTTGACCTCGCCAAATTCGTATTTCTGGCCTTCCTGAACGTTGAACGTGATGAGATAGGCGTCGCGCTCGCGAGTTAGCTCCACATCAACCGACTGAATCTCGAAGTCGACGAAGCCGCGCGAGCGGTAGAAATCGGTTAGCACCTGCTTGTCGAAATCAATCCGGTCGGCAACGAAAGTATCGCGGCCGATGATCGCCCGCAGAAGGCCCGCCTGCTTGGTTTCGAGAACGCCGCGCAGACGATAATCCGAGAAGCTCCGATTGCCGACAAATCCGATGCGCGAAATCTCTGTCACGCCGCCTTCGAATATCTCAAAGACAAGATCGACGCGGTTGTCGCTGCGGCGGATGATCCGGGGGGTGATCGTCGCGCTGATCCGGCCCTTGTCGGCATAGAGTTGAACAATGGCGCCAACGTCGCGTTCAACCTGGCTTGGGCTGAAAGCATGGCGGGGCATAGACTGGATCACGGAACGCAGATCATCGTCCTTGATCTTGGAATTACCCTCGAACGAAATGACGCTGATGGTCGGAAGCTCGACAACGGTCACGATCAGGGTCGATCCACTCATCCGCGCATCCACGGCCTCAAAGAGCCCGGTGTCGCGGACATTCTGAACCGCGTCGTTCAGGGCCGCAGCGCTCACAGTCTGCCCCGATGAAAGGCCGAGGTAGCTCAGGATCGTCTGAGTTTCGATCCGCTGATTCCCTTGGATCGAGATGCCGGAGAAACTATAGCTCTGCGCGGCAGCAGGCAGGGCGCTCAAGCCTAGCAGTGCAGCGAGAATAAATCCCTTGAAAATGGTCAAAAGCCGCGCGGCAGCGCTCGTGGCAAGGTCGCTCATTAGATCAGCCAATATTAAAATCCCCAGACACATACGGAGTATCGGGATTACCGGCCCTTGTCAAAAACACAAACGCGCCCCTGAGGGCGCGTTTTGATGATTTGCGGAACTTTGCGGTTCGGCGTCAGATCGAGCCGAGATAAGCCGCCAGCCCCAATGCGCCCAGAATGGCGCCAACGAACAAAAGCCGATCCAGATTAAGTCCGATCAGATAAGACAATCCGCGGTATCCGGTGTTGAGCGTCTGCATGGTACTGCCCCAATAACGATCTATGCCTTTGAATGGTCATGCAGGAATACGGCCAAAAAACGGCATATTCGGGGAACCTCAGGGGCAGAGCCCCGGAACGGTATCGTTTGCCAGCGCGAGGAACATCATCGTCAGAATGATGGCCAGTCCGATCATAGTCAGGATGCGCAGGGCCGCGTCCGAAGGTTTCCGACCGCTGACCGCCTCATAGGCGTGGAACACAAGATGGCCCCCGTCAAGGATCGGGATCGGAAAGAGGTTTAGAAGCCCGATCGCCGTCGAGAGAAGGCCCAGAAACTGGATATAGGTTCCAATTCCTTCAGCAGCCATTTCACCCGAGGTTTGGGCAATCCCAACCGGGCTTGAAAGGTTGCAGGTCGAGATCTCGCCCGTGAGCATGTGCCACATCCCCGAGACCGAAACCTTGATAATGTACCAAAGCTGAGCCCAGGCATACCGGACGGCGGTCGCCAGATCGGGCGTTGAAGTTTGCGGCTCAAAGAAAAGACCGCCCGAAAGCCCGATCAGCCACCGCGTTTCGAAATCGCCATCCCGGGTCGGGATATCCACGCGGCGCGGCGCTATGGAAAAGGTCAGTGGCTCGCCCTCCCGCCAGACATCAAAGGCCATCTGTCGTCCTTCGGACTCAGCGACAATGGCCATCATCTGGGAAAATGCGAAAACCGGCGTGCCGTCGATGGCAACGATGACATCCCCCGCCAAAAGCCCGGCGTCATCTGCCGGGCTGTCGGAACTCACATTGAGGGCCAGGGTCGGTTCCGGATAGGGCCCGCGCACCACAATCTCTTCGCCTGCACGCAAGACCCGATAGTCAACCGACGGAACCTCGGCAAGCGCATCTGAGGCGGCGACGATATCTGCGATCTTCGGGGTCTCGATGCCACCAATAGCGAGAATTTGGTCGCCCGCTTCGAGCTCTTGTTCGTAGGTGTCTGGCAAGTTCGGAACCGAGGCCAAGGTCAGCGGATCGGTGGCCACGCCCATCGACAGGACGGCCCAACCAAAGACCAGAAACGCAAAGGCAAAATTGAAGGCTGGCCCAGCAGCGACCGTCAGGGCGCGGGCCCAAACGGGCGCGCCCACCATGCTGTCTCTCGCTGCTTTCGAACCGGGTTCGGATCCCATCGAGGCCGCGTTACTGTCGCCTTTGAACTTCACATATCCGCCAAGCGGAACCAGAGCGATCTGCCAGACCGTCCCTCTGCGATCAACTCTGCGCCAAAGAACCGGCCCAAATCCGATAGAAAAGACATCCGCCTTGATGCCACTCAACCGCCCTGCGAGATAGTGGCCCATCTCATGAACAAAGACGATCACCATAAGGGCTACGACAAACGACAGCAGGGTAAGACCGGTAGAGCTGAACTGGGGCAAAAGGCTCGTCATGTTTATTCTTAAGCTGAAATTGCTATGAGGTCCGATGCGCGCCGGCGCGCGAGTCGGTCGGTTTCTAGAATATCATCGATGGAATTTGCGGCCTGGTTCAGACCATCGGAAGACCACATCTTGTCGAGCACATCCTCGACCAACCCAGACATGTCAACAAAGCTGATTTGTCCGGCGATGAAGGCATCAAGCGCTGTTTCCTTGGCGGCGTTGAATGCGGCACCACTTTTCCCGCCAACGTCCATTACTGCCTGTGCCAAACCCAGGGCAGGATACCGGACAGGGTCAGGGGCGCGGAAGGTCAAGGCGCCGATTTTGGCCAGATCGAGCCGTTCGACCGGCAGATCCCGCCGCTCGGGCCAATGCAGGGCATAGCCGATGGCATGGCGCATATCCGAGGCGCCGACATGGGCCATGAGCGCCCCATCGCGAAAGCCGACAAGTGCGTGAACAAGGCTTTCAGGATGGATCACAACCTCGATCATTGAGGGATCGACACCAAAGAACTCGCGCGTTTCGATCAACTCGAGAGCCTTGTTGAACATCGACGCGGAATCGATGGTGATCCGCTGTCCCATCGCCCAGTTGGGATGGGTCGACGCGTCCGCAACGGTCGCCGCAGCGAGACGCTCGAGCGGCCAGTCGCGCAGGGCACCGCCCGAGGCGGTGATGATGATACGTTCAACCGCCGCGATGTCTTCGCCAACAAGCGCCTGAAAGACGGCGGAGTGTTCGCTGTCGACCGGCAGAATCCGCGCCCCATGGGCTTTGGCGGCCGCCATCACCAAGGGTCCGGCGGCGACGAGGGTCTCTTTGTTGGCAAGCGCCAGAGTAGCCCCCTGCCGGATCGCTTCCATTCCCGGAACAAGCCCCGCCGCACCGACGATGGCGGACATGATCCAGTCTGCCGGCCGGCTTGCAGCTTCGGCAATGGCGGCATCCCCTGCCGCGGCCTCGATTCCGGTTCCGGCCAGCCGAGCCTCTAATTCGTCATAGAGTGCTGGGTCGCAGGTCACGGCCAGCTTCGCCCCAAGGTCGATCGCGTCGCGGGCAAGCTGATCAAGATTGCGGCCGCCGGTGAGCGCTTCAACGGCGTAACTGTTCCTGTCGCGGCGGATCAGATCGATCGTGCTCTGCCCGATACTTCCGGTCGCACCAAGAATGGAGATCCGCCTCACAAAAGGCCCCCGTCTTTCAGTGCCTCGACCACAAAGAGGAACATGGCCGCGCCGGTCAGAGCGTCAAACCGGTCGAGAAGGCCGCCGTGCCCGGGGATAAGGTTGGAGCTATCCTTGATACCGGCGAAGCGTTTGATCGCGCTTTCCGCGATGTCGCCCATCTGGCCGGCGAACCCTACCAGAACCGACAGCATGATCAGCGCCGCGCCGCCGCCGAGCGGCCCTTCGAACCCGGTAGCGGCAAAAGCGGCGCCGATGGCCCCTGCCCCGATCCAGCCGGCAATTGTCCCGCTCCACGTCTTCTTGGGGCTGACCCGTGGCCAGAATTTCGGCCCTCCCAAGATGCGGCCTGCGAAATATCCAAGGATGTCAGAGGCGACAACAATCGACACGACCCACAGGAGCGCTGCGGTCCCCTCTGTCCGCGTAGACAGAAACCACAGGATCGCTGCAGCAAGCGCTAGCCCGTAGGTGGCAAAAATCCATTTGCCACGCGCGACGAGGAAGGCTCCGGCAACGGGCACCACTGCCAAAACGATCGTGCCAAACCCGAGCGACGCGCCCTGACCTACCGCCATCGCCCCTGCGGCCAATATCCCCATGATCTCAGGGCGCGGAGCCCCGAGCATCCTCGCTAGTTCCCAGATCATTCCACCGCTGACGAGAATGGCCAGAAAAGCAAACCAGAAGCCGTCCATCCAAAGCGCCAGCCCGCCGATCACAATCATACAGATTGCGGAAAGGACCCGCGGAGCCAGATCGCCCCATTTGCCAGCCGACGCCACGTCAGACCCTTACCGCGCCGAACCGCCTGTCGCGGGTCGCATAGTGGCCGACGATTTTACCAAATT
>JBFEXG010000313.1:0-2853 GCA_041546005.1 Paracoccaceae bacterium | reverse complement strand
CGCACCGATGTGGTTGGGGTTGCCGGCCTCGGCCTTGGGTCGGGCGGCCGACTTGGCGGCAGCAACACGGTTCATCACGCGGATGGTGCGGGGCTGGCCATTGAGCTCGAAGAAGACCTTGACCTCGCCGTCGGCGTTCATCTCCGACACGGCCTGCAGGCGGATTTCGAGGATCTTGCCGGGGTCGATCTCGGCGCTGATCTCTTCGCCCGGCTCCATGCCGTAGAAGAAGGTCCGCGTTGGCAGGGTGCGGACGGGGCCATAGATGCGGTGGCGTCCCATGTAGTCGAGAAAGACCTTGGGATACATGAGATAGCCGTTGAGGTCTTCGTCATCGACCGACTTGCCCTCGAGCTGCTTTGACAACTCGGCCCGGACGACTTCGAGATCGACCGGTGGCAGGTGTTTGCCGGGGCGGTCGGTGAGCGGCTTTTCACCCTTCAAAACCTTCGCCTGCAGCGCCGTGGGCCAACCGCCCGGCGGCTGGCCGAGGTTGCCTTTCAGCATATCGACAACCGAGTCGGGGAAGGCGACCTCGACGGATGGATCCTCGACCTGCGCGCGCGTCAGGCCTTGGCTCACCATCATCAGCGCCATATCACCCACCACCTTGGACGAGGGCGTGACCTTCACGATATCGCCAAACATCTGGTTCACATCGGCATAGGTTTGGGCGACCTCGTGCCAGCGCTCTTCAAGGCCCATCGAGCGGGCCTGCGCCTTGAGGTTGGTAAACTGCCCGCCGGGCATCTCGTGGAGATAAACCTCCGAGGCAGGGGCCTGAAGGCCGCTTTCAAAGGCGGTATATTGGGCGCGGGCCTGTTCCCAATAGTTGGAAATCTCGCGGATCGCAGCGATATCAAGGCCGGTGTCACGCTCGGTTCCGCGCAAGGCCTCGACGATCGAGCCGAGGGTCGGCTGCGAGGTGTTGCCCGAAAGCGCATCCATCGCCGCGTCGACCACATCGACGCCAGCGGCGGCGGCGGCGATCACCGTGGCAATGGCGGCGCCCGAGGTGTCGTGGGTGTGGAAGTGGATTGGCAGGCCGACCTCCTCCTTCAGCGCTTTGAAGAGCGCCGTGGCGGCGGCGGGCTTCAAGAGGCCTGCCATGTCCTTGAGGCCAAGAACATGGGCGCCCGCCGCCTCAAGCTCTTTCGCCATGCCGACATAGTATTTCAGATCGTATTTCGACCGGTTCGGATCAAGAAGATCGCCCGTATAGCAGATCGCTGCCTCGCAGACTTTGCGGTTTTCAACCACGGCGTCCATGGCGACCCGCATATTCTCGACCCAGTTGAGGCTGTCGAAGATGCGGAAGACGTCAACGCCGGTCTCGGCCGCCTGTTTGACAAATCCCTGCACCACGTTGTCGGGATAGTTGGTATAGCCCACACCGTTCGACGCCCGAAGGAGCATCTGGGTCATCACATTGGGCATGGCCGCGCGGATATCGCGCAGGCGCTGCCAGGGGCATTCCTGCAAGAAGCGATAGGCCACATCGAAGGTCGCCCCGCCCCAGCATTCGACCGAGAAGAGATCGGCCATCTTCTGGGCATAGGCGGGGGCCACGCGGATCATGTCGATCGAGCGCATCCGCGTCGCCAGAAGCGACTGGTGCCCGTCGCGCATCGAGGTGTCGGTGATGAGAACGCGCGACTGCGCCTTCATGTAGCGGACGATGCCCTCTGGCCCTTCGGCCTCAAGGATATCTCGCGTGCCCTTTGGCAAAGCGCCAAGGCCCGGAAGAACCGGGGGTTTGGGGGTCTTGGTGTCGGCATGGGGCAGGGCGCGGCCCGCGGTCTCTGGATGCCCGTTGACGGTGATGTCGGCGATATAGGTGAGGATCTTCGTCGCCCGGTCGCGCCGCTTCTTGAAGTGGAAAAGCTCGGGCGTCGTGTCGATGAACTTGGTCGTGTACTTGTTCGACAGGAAGGTCGGGTGCTTGAGTAGGTTCTCGACGAAGGCGATGTTGGTCGAAACGCCACGGATACGGAATTCGCGCAGGGCGCGGTCCATGCGGGCGATGGCCATCTCGGGCGTGGGGGCGCGGGCGGTGACCTTGGTCAGAAGCGAATCGTAATAGCGGGTGATGACCGCGCCGGAATAGGCGGTGCCGCCATCAAGGCGGATGCCGGGGCCGGTGGCCGAGCGGTAGATCTGGATGCGGCCGTAGTCGGGGATGAAGTTGTTGAGCGGGTCTTCGGTGGTGACGCGGCACTGGAGCGCGTGGCCGTCGAGCTTCACGTCTTCTTGGCGGTCGATGCCTGTCGCCTCGGCTAGGCTCTTGCCCTCGGCAATAAGGATCTGGGCGCGAACGATGTCGATATCGGTCACCTCCTCGGTGACCGTATGCTCGACCTGAACGCGGGGGTTCACCTCGATGAAGTAGAAATTCCCCGAGTCCATATCCATGAGGAATTCGACCGTGCCCGCGCACTCGTAATTCACATGGGCGCAGATCTTCTTGCCGAGCTCGCAGAGCTCTTCGCGCTGGGCTTGGCTGAGATAGGGGGCAGGGGCCCGCTCGACGACCTTCTGGTTGCGGCGCTGCACGGTGCAGTCACGCTCCCAGAGGTGATAAATATTCCCCAGCTTGTCGCCAAGGATCTGAACCTCGACATGGCGGGCGCGCTGGATCATCTTTTCGAGATAGCCCTCGCCATTGCCAAAAGCGGCCTCGGCCTCGCGCCGGCCCTCGCGGACCTTTTCGGCCAGCTCCTTCTCGTTCAGGATCGGCCGCATCCCGCGTCCGCCACCGCCCCAAGAGGCTTTGAGCATCAGTGGATAGCCAACTTCGGCAGCCTGTTTGGCAATCAGCTCCATGTCGTCGCCCAAGACCTCGGTCGCCGGGAT
>JBFEXG010000087.1:0-9044 GCA_041546005.1 Paracoccaceae bacterium | reverse complement strand
TGGTTGCCCCCGGCGACCGCCGTTCGAACGCCGGTTGTGCCGGGAAAAGAGGTTGGCAGGCCGCGCGCCACGCGCACCGCAACGTGGGCAGCCGCGAGGGCGTGGAGCGCATCGCCGGGGAGCCCGGCGTCTTCGGCCGTTTTCACCTCGCAATCGAGGCCCTCTGTCAGGGCGGCGGCGAGGCGTGGCTCATCACGCGCGGGGCCAAAGACGAGCGCGCGTCGCGGTGCTTTGGGCAGAAGATCAAGGCCTGTCACGAGCGCCAGCGCAATGGCCGCAAGCGCGGTGGCTTCGGCGTTTTCAGGGGCGAGGCTTTGAAGCCGGTCGAGATAGGCCGAGAAGGCGCGAGGCGCGGCGGTCTTTGGCGCGAGGTTCAGGAAATGCGGATCGGCAAGGAGGAGGTCGAGTGCTGTGTCATCGGCGCTTCCACCGTCGGGTGTTTCGCGAAAAACCGGCAAGCCGGGCCCCGCCTCGAAGGTGAGGATCGCGCCGTCTTTGTCGGCCTTGAGCGACGGATCGGCATAGGTGGCGCGGGTGGCGAAGTGGTCGATCTCGAGTAGCAGGAGCGGGCCCGAGTCCTTATCCATCCGGGCCAACGCGTGAGCAAAGGTTGCGCCCATCGGGCCGCCCGCGCCGCCAAGGCGCAGATCGGCGGCGGCGAAATCACTGGCAACCGGGCAGCCAAGCACCTCGGCCAGAACCATGCCGCTGATATCAAGGCTTCCCGCCCAGGGACCTGCCATGTCCGGCCCGCCGATACCGACGAATTCGGGGGCGAGCGGGCTTAGGGCTTCGGCGAGGGCTGTCTCAAGTGCCTCCGATCCGGCACCGGCAATGGGCTGGACCGCTGTCTCGCCGATTTCAAGGATCGTCTCGCCGTCTGTCACAAGGCTTGCAACGATCACGGCCTCGCCCTCGGCCGCCACATAAGCGCCCGCAGCCCGTTTCGCTCCGGCCTTCAACATTGGCTTCCCCTTATTCCCTGCCTCGCCTATAGAGTGCCTCGCCCGAACCTTAAGGACAAGACGATGACCTACCATCCCAAATCGGATTTCATCGCGACCATCGTATCGCGAGGCTTCCTGGCTGATTGCACCGACCTTCAGGGTCTGGACGAGCGTTTCGCCAAGGAAACCGTGACGGGCTATATCGGCTTTGACCTGACGGCCACCAGCCTGCACATCGGCAACCTTGTGCAGATCATGCTTTTGCGCTGGATGCAGAAGACAGGCCACCGGCCTATCACGCTCATGGGCGGCGGCACGACCAAGGTGGGCGATCCGTCTGGCAAGGACGAGATGCGCAAGATCCTCACGGTCGAGCAGATCAACGCCAATGCCGAAGGGATCCGCAAGGTCTTCTCGAACTACATCTCCTATGGCGATGGCCCGACCGACTCGCCCTTGGTGAACAACGCCGAGTGGCTCGATAAACTGGGCTACATCGATTTCCTGCGCGATATCGGCAAGCATTTCACAATCAACCGCCTTCTGGCGTTTGAATCGGTCAAGTCGCGTCTTGATCGGGAGCAGGCGCTCTCGTTTATCGAGTTCAACTATATGCTTCTGCAGGCCTACGACTTCCTCGAGCTGCACCGCCGCTATGGCTGCATCCTGCAGATGGGCGGTTCGGACCAGTGGGGCAATATCGTCTCGGGCGCCGACCTCATTCGCCGTGTCGAGGGTGCCGATGCCTTTGGCCTGACGACCCCGCTCGTCACCCGCGCCGATGGCAAGAAGATGGGCAAATCGGCCGATGGCGCGGTCTGGCTCAACGAAGACATGATGTCGAGCTTCGGCTTCTGGCAGTGGTGGCGGAACGTGCATGACGCCGATGTTGGCAAGTTCCTCAAGATGTTCACTGAAATGCCGGTCGAGGAATGCGATCGTCTCGGTGCGCTTGGCGGGTCCGAGATCAACGCGGCCAAGATCATCCTTGCCAATGAGGTCACCACCCTCGCCCACGGCCGTGCGGCGGCCGAGGCGGCGGAAGCAACAGCTCGTGAAGTGTTTGAGAAGGGCGGGATTGGCGACGATCTTCCAACGCTGACCCTCTCAGTGGGCGAAGTCGGTGACGGCATCTCCATCGTTCAGGTGATCGTGCGTTCGGGCCTTGCGGCCAGCGGCAAAGAGGCCAAGCGCCTCATCGCCGACAACGGCGCGCGGATCAATGACGCGCCGCTGACGGATGCCGCCCTCATGCTCTCCGCGTCGGATCTGGCGGCACCCATCAAGCTCAGTGCTGGCAAGAAGCGCCATGCTTTGGTGCAGATCGGCTAGGCTCAAAAGGCCTTGTATTAGGGCAAAAGCGCCTTAGCATCGGACGGACCAAAGAAGAAAGGGCCCGCCCGATGCCCCGTTATCTTGTCTATGACGTCTTCACTGACACGCCCTTTGGTGGCAATCAGCTTGCCGTTTTTCCAGAGGCGGAAAAGCTGCCGCAAGACAAGCTCCAGAAGATCGCACGCGAGTTCAATTTCGCGCAAACGACCTTCGTGTATCCGCCGGAGAACCCGGCCCATACTGCCAAGGTCCGTATCTTCACCCCAATGATGGAGGTGCCTTTCGCCGGACATCCAATCATTGGGACTGCTGTTGCGCTTTACGCGCTTGGACGGCCGGGGCAGATGGTGCTCGAGCTTGAGGTCGGGCCAATCTCCGCAGCGGCGAACGCAAATGCCGCCCAGTTCACAAATACGCGGCCGCTCGAGATTCTGGCCGAACCGCCAGCAGATCTCGTGGCCGAGTGTTTGAGCCTCCCTATCGGTGATATTCGCCTGCATCGCCATGCGCCTGTTCAGGCGAGCCTTGGTTTGCCCTTCGTCATCACCGAATTATCGGACCGTGAGGCCCTCTCGCACGCCATGCCCGTGACCGATGCCTTCCGGCGCGGCGCGATGCTTTATCCCGGCAGCCTCGATTTCGCGATCTTTTGCTATACGCGAGCCGGATCGCGGGTTGATGCGCGGATGTTCGCGCCCCTCGATAATATCCCTGAAGACCCCGCCACCGGCAGCGCGGCCGCTGCACTGGCCGCGTTTCTCGCGCAAAATGACGGGCGCGATGTGAGCCTCGATATCCGCCAAGGCGAGGATATGGGCCGGCCCTCGCGGATCAGCGCCTCGACGGGGCCAACAGGTGTTACTATCGGCGGAGCGGCGGTCAAGACGATGGAGGGGCGTCTATTGCTCTAAGTCCGTGACCCACACGCCGATCCGCGCTAGGCTGGCGACAAAAGCATGAGGCGCAAATGAACCTCCTACAGGCAACATCCCTTTTGATCGTGCTGGCGGGAGTCTTCGGCTCGATCAACTATTTCTGGCTGCGCCTGCCGCCGAGCATCGGCGTCTTGGTTGTAGCTCTTGCAGCTTCGATCGGCGCGATGGGGCTCGATTTGATCGTCCCGACGCTTGGCCTTGCTGACTCATTGGGCGGGGCGGTGCGCGAGATCGCCTTTTCCAAGGCGCTTCTCGAAGGGATGCTGGGGCTTCTCCTTTTCGCTGGCGCGCTCCATGTCAGCCTCGCCTCGCTGCGCCAGCAGGCGATTATCATCTTCCTTATGGCGACCCTCGGCGTCGGGCTGTCGACAGCGATTGTCGGCTTCGGCTTCAGCTGGATCACCGGAATGCCGCTTTTGGTCGCGTTGGTGTTTGGGGCGCTCATTTCGCCCACCGATCCGGTGGCTGTTATGGGGGTTCTGCGAGAAGCGGAGTTGGAAAAGTCGCTGGAGACCAAAATCGCGGGCGAGAGCCTCTTTAACGATGGCGTGGGCTATGTGGTCTATCTCGTTCTCGTCGGCCTTGCCTTCCCTGCCGACGGCGCCCATGCCGAGGGGCTTGAGGGGGCGGTGGGCCTTTTCCTGCAGGAAGCTCTCGGCGGCGCGGTTTTGGGCGTTGTTCTGGGTTGGCTCGTCTTTCAGGTGATGAAGCGGATCGACGATTATGCGCTTGAGGTTCTGATCACTCTGGGCCTCGCGTTCGGAGGCTATGAGCTTGCGGTCGCCCTACATGTCTCGGCGCCGATCATGGCAGTTTGTGCGGGGCTTCTCATTGGCGATGTCGGCACGAAATACGGAATGTCGGAACAGACCCGCCGCTATGTCGATGCCTTCTGGCGGTTGATCGACGAAATTCTGAACGCCGTTCTCTTCCTCCTGATCGGGATCGAGGTTTTCTCGATCGTGCTGGAGTGGAATTTCCTGCTGGCCGGCGTTCTCTCTATTGGCCTCGCTCTAGTCGCGCGGCTCGTGGCGGTGGCGGTGCCTGTGGGCCTCTTGCGCCCCTTCCGCCGGTTCAGCCGCGGCATCGTTCCGATCATGACGTGGGGCGGGCTCAAGGGCGGTATCTCGGTCGCCCTCGCGCTTGCCCTTCCCGAAAACGAATGGAAACCCATGATCCTGACCGCGACTTATATCGTTGTCGTCTTCTCGATCATTGTTCAGGGTCTGACGATCGGAAAGGTCGCTATGCGGCTCGGCCGGGCACCCGAATTGCCGGAGGCGGAAAGATGAACACCCTCACCCCAGTCTGTGCCTTCGATGTGAGCCCCGACGGAACAGCAACCCCGGCCGCCGCGCTCGAGCCCCTGCCCGAAGGAGCGGCGGGCTACCGCTGGCTGCATCTCAACCTCGATGATCCGGCCTTTGCGGATTGGGTCGATACCCACCTGCCACCGATTGTCGCCCGCAGCCTCAAGGCGACCGAAACCCGCCCGCGTGTGAACGTGCATGGCGACGGGCTGATCCTGACCCTGCGCGGCGCCAACCTGAATGCAGGCTCAGAGGTCGAAGACATGGTTTCAGTGCGGATATGGGCGACCCAGAGCCTTCTGGTCACGGTCCGCCGCCGCAAGATCTTCGCGATGGACGATTTGCGTCTGGAAGCCAGCGAAGGCCACGCCCCGCCAACCACCGCCGATTTCCTCTCGGCCCTGTGTGACGGGCTTACGGAGCGGATCGAAACTGTCTCGCTCGAACTCGACGAGATCACCGAGACGATGGAAACCGAAGTCTACGACGAAGAAGACGAGAACCAGCCCGAGCTTGCCCCCTTGCGCCGCAAGGTCATCAAGCTGCGCCGCCATATCGGCCCGCAGACTGACGCGCTGAATCTATTGGCGGTCATCGAGACACCGGTGATCCCCGCCTCTCTGCGTCCTCGCCTTCACGAGAACGCCAACCGCGCCACCCGCTCGGTCGAAGAGCTTCACGAGGTGCGCGAGCGTCTGACGGCCATCTCCGACCACCTTGACCTTGTCCAGACCGCTCGCATGGGCCGCAACGGTTTTGCTTTGTCGGTCATTGCGGTGATCTTTTTGCCGCTCGGCTTCATCACGGGCCTCTTCGGTGTCAATCTCGGCGGTATCCCCGGCGCACAGTCGCCTATTGGGTTCTTCCTCTTGTGTGTGGCGCTGGCCGCGCTCGGCGTTGGTCTCTACATCGTCATGCGCTGGCGGCGCTGGTTGTGAAAAAGGGTTTTCTCCGGCGCATCAAGCCGCTACATCGCCCCTGAAGCCGCGACCAACGAGGTAAGGCAGATGGCAAAGTCGATCTTGGCGCGTTGCGAAGCCAATGGCCTTCGGATGACCGAACAGCGGCGCACCATCGCCACCGTGCTCGAAGCGGCCGACGATCATCCGGACGTGGAAGAGCTCTACAACCGCGCCTCGCGGGTCGATCCGCGCATCTCGCTGGCCACCGTTTATCGGACAGTAAAGCTCTTTGAGGAATCCGGCATCCTCGACAAGCACGAGTTTGGCGACGGACGCGCCCGCTATGAGACCGCCGACCGCGAGCATCACGATCATCTGATCGATATGAATTCGGGCGAAGTTGTCGAATTCGTCGATCCCGACATCGAGGCGCTGCAGGAAAAGATCGCCGCCAAGCTCGGCTTCAGGCTCATGGGCCACCGGCTCGAGCTTTACGGTGTGCCGCTCACCAAAAAGGACAAGTGAGTTGAGAAACCTAGAAGGCGCGGCGTTCATGGTCGTCTCGATGGCGATCTTCGCCATCGAGGATATGTTCATCAAGCAGGCCTCGGCCTTCTTTCCGACCGGCCAGATCATCACACTCCTGGGTCTGGGTGGCGCGGTGATTTTTGCGCTCTGGTCGATCGTGCGGCGCGAGGCTCCGATGCCGCCTGCCCTGTTCCGTGGCGCGGCCCTCATGCGGTCGATCTTTGAAGCTGTCGCGACCTTGTGCTTCACCATGGCTCTGGCGCTCGTGCCGCTCGCGCTTTTTACTACGGTGATGCAGGCCAACCCGCTGCTCGTCACACTTGGGGCGGCGCTGATATTTGGGCATCCAGTTGGTTGGCGACGCTGGAGCGCCATCGGGATCGGCCTCGTCGGCGTGTTGATCGTCGTGCGACCGTTCGGCTCCGGCTTCGAGCTGACGGCACTGTGGGTTGTTGGTGGCGTGATCCTCCAAGCTGGCCGCGACCTGATCACCAGCCGGGTTCCACGTTCGATCACCACCTTGCAGATTTCAACGGCCGCTTTTGCCGCACTGATCCCAACCGGAATTGTCGTCGCCGTGGTCAGCGGGACGCCCTTCGTATGGCCCGAACTTGAAGGTTGGTTGCGCCTTGGCGGTGCCATCGGGACCGGCATTCCGGCGATCTATGCCATCATCATGGCCAACCGGATCGGCGATGTCTCGTTCGTCGCCCCGTTCCGCTATAGCCGGATCGTCTTTGGCCTGACATTGAGCGTTCTCGTCTTTGGCGAGGTTCTCGATGGTTACACTCTGATCGGGGCGGCAATCATCGTGGCCTCGGGTCTCTATACTCTTGCCCGCGAGGCGCAGCTGCGCCGCGCTTCCCAACGCGCCCAAGCCGCGCTATAGCCCCCACGACAGCATTTTGAGGTTTCCATGAGCACGATTATCGACATTCACGCCCGCGAAATTCTGGATAGCCGGGGCAACCCCACTGTTGAGGTCGATGTGACCCTCGAAGACGGATCGATGGGCCGCGCCGCTGTCCCTTCGGGTGCCTCCACAGGGGCACACGAGGCGGTTGAGAAGCGCGACGGCGACAAGAGCCGCTACATGGGCAAAGGCGTTTTGCAGGCGGTGGACGCGGTGAACGGCGAGATTGCCGAGGCTCTTCTGGGCCTCGATGCGATGGAGCAGGTCGAGCTTGACGAGATCATGATCGAGCTGGATGGCACCCCCAACAAATCCCGCCTTGGCGCGAACGCGATCCTCGGTGTCTCGCTTGCCGCCGCCAAAGCCGCCGCCGATTTCTCGGGCCAACCGCTTTATCGCTATGTCGGCGGCACCTCGGCCCGTGTCTTGCCGGTGCCGATGATGAACATCATCAACGGCGGCGAACACGCCGACAACCCGATCGACATTCAGGAATTCATGATTATGCCGGTCGCGGCAGAAGATATCCGCGAAGCGATCCGCATGGGTTCGGAAGTGTTCCACACGCTGAAGAAAGAGCTTTCGGCCGCGGGCCTTGCCACCGGCGTGGGCGATGAGGGCGGCTTTGCGCCGGCGCTGTCTTCGACCCGCGATGCGCTCGATTTCATCCTCAAGTCGATCGAGAAGGCCGGCTACCGCCCCGGCGAGGATATCTATCTGGCGCTCGACTGCGCTTCGACCGAGTACTTCAAGGGTGGCAAGTATGTCCTGTCTGGGGAAGGCAAGACCCTGACCTCGGCCGAGAACGTGGGCTATCTTGAAGCTCTGGTGAACGACTATCCCATCATTTCCATCGAAGACGGCATGGCCGAGGACGACTGGGAGGGTTGGAAGCTCTTGACCGAGACGCTGGGCGACCGCGTGCAACTGGTGGGTGACGATCTGTTTGTGACGAACCCCGAGCGGCTTTCCCAAGGCATCGAGGCGGGCTGCGCCAACTCCATGCTCGTGAAGGTCAACCAGATCGGCTCGCTCACCGAGACGCTGCAGGCCGTCGAGATGGCGCACCGTGCGCGCTATACCAACGTCATGTCGCACCGGTCGGGCGAGACCGAGGATTCGACCATTGCCGATCTGGCAGTCGCGACGAACTGCGGCCAGATCAAGACCGGCTCGCTCGCGCGCTCGGACCGGCTTGCCAAGTATAACCAGCTGATCCGCATCGACGAAATGCTGGGCGCCTCGGCGATCTATGCCGGGCGCTCGATCCTTCGGTAGAACAGATTGGGGGGCTGTCTGCCCCCCTCTGCGCCTTTGGCGCATTCACCCGCCGAGGATATTTTCGGGCCTCTGAGAGGAAAGGCTGGCGCGGGCAATGATCGGCGTCAGAGGAAGCGGGTCGGGCGGAACTGCGCAAGTTCCGGCGCTTCGGCATTTTCGACGATCTCTCTGGCCACCAAATCTCCGATCAAGGGGGCCAACGTGATGCCCGAATGCATCGAGGCCACATAGAGCCCCTCTTCCATCGTGCCGACAGCGGGAAATCCATCCTTTGGAACCGGCCGCTGGCCGAGGGTAATACGCTCGATCTCGATCTTTTGCTCCGGCAGATGGGCGCGAATGCGGCCGATCAGCTCGTCGGCGAGCGCCCCGGGATCGCGGGTGATGCTGGCTTGGCCGGGGCCGTCGCCGGAGAAGATCTCGCCCGCGACGAGGCGGCCCTCGGCATCCTGACGGAAATGCACATCGGGGGCCATGATGATCGGACCAATAACCGGGGGCAATGGCCGGGTGCGCAGGATCAGCCCGGGCTTGTTGTCCATCGGCAGGCCGGTCAGAGCGGCCGCGCCGGCGCCCGCCGCGACGATCACTTGCGAGGCCCGAACCGGGCCGTGGTCGGTTTCCATTCCGACCACGCGACCGCCTTGGCGCAGGAGGCCGGTGACCTTCGGGCCGATCCAGACTTTCGCGCCGAGGGCGACTGCGGCCTCGGTCAGGCGGGCGGCGATCACCTCGCCGTCTGCCCCGCCTTCGTGAGCCACATGGATGGCCTGTTCTGGCGGAACGGCCAGCGTTGGGGCCAGGCGGGCGATCTCGGCCCTGCCAACGACCCGAGCATCGTAGCCGAACGCGTCGAGTTCTTTGACATGGGCTTCGAAAGCCGCGCCTTCGTC